>DATLVW010000285.1:0-2280 GCA_035577085.1 Thermoanaerobaculia bacterium | reverse complement strand
CATCAACGTCGGCGTGGCCACATTGCTCAACTACACCGCGCCCGTCTGGAGCGGCCTATTCTCGATGTTCTTCATCGGCGAGCACTTCAGCGCGCGCGTGCTGCTTCCGTTGCCGATCGCGCTGACCGGCATCTTCCTCGTCGTCCACGCCCACGCGGCGCCGGGCGACATCCTCGGCTTCGGACGATGGGAGATCGCCGGCGCACTCTCCGCGGTCGCATCGGGCGTCGCAGTCACAGCCATCCGCGCCGCCCGGCGCAGCGAGAACTCGTGGTCCGTCTATGCCAGCTTCTGCCTGATCGGGACGCTCGTCTGCATGCCGCAAGGCATCGCCCAATGGAAAACGCCGCACGGCGCGGAGTGGCTCTCCCTCGGCGCCACCGCGCTGTTCGCGATCGGAGCTCAACTCCTGATGACGTTCAGCCTCCGTTGGGTCGATGCGATGACGGTCGGCGTGATCTCCCAGCTCGCCGTCCTCGTCTCCACCGCCCTCGGCGTCCTCTTCCTCGGCGATCACATTCCACTCGCCGCCGCCATCGGAGGCGTCCTCTGCATCAGCGGCGTCGCAGGCGTAACGTACGTGACGTCGCTATCGAAGCCCGCCGTTGCGGCGGTGGAGATCGTGCCGGAAGGGTGAGGGACAGAGATTAGAGACTAGAGATCAGAGACATCAGAGATCAGAGACTAGAGATCAAAGACATCAGAGATCAGAGATCAGAGATCAGAGACATC
Source organism: Thermoanaerobaculia bacterium (assembly GCA_035577085.1). GTDB lineage: Bacteria > Acidobacteriota > Thermoanaerobaculia > Gp7-AA8 > Gp7-AA8 > JADGNZ01. The sequence continues at coordinate 1,548 of DATLVW010000285.1, read as the reverse complement.
AGGACACCGGAGACAAGAGATCAGGAGAAACCGGCGCCCCTGATCTCTTGTCTCTGGTCCTTGTCTCTGGTCTTGTCTCTGATCTCTGATCTCTGATTCTCTGCTCTCTTCTCTCTGATCTCTTCAGTCCTTCCCCAGCACTTCCGCCGCCCGGGCCAACGCCACTTCGATCGACTTCGCCAGGTTCTCTCGCCCGCCGACCGCTTCGAGCTTGCGCGCGCGAACGAGCGCCCGTAGCGGTTGCTGGCGAATCTCGGTCAGGATCAGGGTCGTCCCTTCGTGCCGGCATTTCTTAGCCATCTGTTCGAGCGCGTGAATGCCAGTTGCGTCGATCGCCGGCACATTGCGCATGCGAAGAATGAAGACCTTCGGCGGCTTGGCGATCTCCGTCAGCACGTCTTTGATTTTGTCGGCGGCGCCGAAGAAGAACGGGCCGTTGACTTCGTACACCTCCACTCCGAGGGGAATCTCATGACCGGCCACGATCCTCCTGCCCCGCCTTGATTCCGTAATCTCGCCCGGGTCGTCACTGTCGTCGGCAAAACCGCTGGTCAGGCCCTCGACGTGGGTCATATCGCTCATCCGCTTCATGAAGAGCAGCGCCGAAACGACGATCCCCACCTGCACGGCGACCGTGAGATCAACGAAGATCGTCAGGCCGAAGGTCAGCATCAGGACGACCAGATCGCTGCGCGGCGCGCGCAACAGGCCGGCGAACGAGCGCCACTCGCTCATGTGATACGCGACCACGACGAGGATCGCCGCAAGCGCGCAGAGAGGAACCATCGCCGCCCACCGGCCGAGGAAGACGAGGATGAGGAGGAGCGTGACGGCGTGCGTGATCCCGGCCAGCGGCGTCCTTCCGCCGGCGCGGATGTTCGTCGCCGTGCGCGCGATCGCTCCGGTCGCGGGGATGCCGCCGAAGAGCGGCGAGGCGATGTTGGCAACGCCCTGCGCCACCAACTCCATGTTCGATTTGTGACGCGTGCCGATCATGCCGTCGGCGACGACCGCGGAGAGCAGCGATTCAATGGCAGCCAGCAACGCCACGGTCAGTGCCGGCGAGACGAACTCCTTCATGTGCGTCCACTGGATCGCCGGCCAGTGCGGCGCCGGAATCGACGATGCCACGGCGCCGAATCGCGATCCGATCGTCTCGACGTGAAGATGAAAAACCTGCACGACCAACGTGGCGACGATCATCGCCACGAACGGCGCCGGCACCATCCGCGACACGCGCGGCCATACGACGAGAATCACCAGTGTTCCCACCGCGATCAGCGTCGTCGGGATGTCGATCGAGCGCAGGTGCTCACCGTACGCCGTCCATTTCTCCATGAACTCGGCCGGAATCGCGCCCATTTTCAACCCGAGAAAATCCTTGAGCTGACTCGAGAAAATGATGACTGCGATCCCCGAGGTGAACCCCGTGATCACCGGGTACGGAATGAACTTGATGAGCGCGCCCATGCGCGCCAAGCCGAGGATGACGAGGATGACGCCGGCCATGATGGTGATGACGACCAGCCCGTCGTAACCATATTTCGC
>DATLVW010000284.1:0-11214 GCA_035577085.1 Thermoanaerobaculia bacterium | reverse complement strand
GCTGTCGAAAACGTAGATACCCGCATTTACCTCGCCGATTTGCTTCTCCTCGTCAGTCGCATCCTTCGCTTCGACGATTCGGATGACCGCGCCACCAGCATCCCGTACGACGCGCCCGTACATGCCCGGATCCGCTGGTTTCATCGTCAGGAGTGTCAGCGCGTTTTGGGACTGCTCGTGCTCATCGATCAACCGTTGAAGCGTCTGCGGATGCGTGAGTGGAACGTCGCCGGAGAGGATGAGAACCTTCCGGCCGGCAGCGTTCTCCTTCTCCAGGATCTCCGCTGCCTGCAGAACGGCGTGGCCCGTTCCTTTCTGCGACTCCTGAACAGCGAAGCGCGCCCGGTCGCCGACGGATGCCTGCACGGCCTCGCGTTGATGGCCGACGACCATGATTGGCGACCGGTCGCTGACTTGCGCGGCCAGGTCGAGTACGTATTCGATGATCGGTCTGCCTGCGGCGCGATGCAGGATCTTGATCGTTGCGGACTTCATGCGGGTGCCGAGGCCCGCGGCGAGGATGATGACGTCGAGGTTCGTGTTCTTCAAAGCGGTCATGCCTCCGTCTGTCTCATCCTTTCAAGCGTCCGGCCATAGCGGTCGTAGAGCCGGAAAATGGTGTCGCACAGCGCGGCCGAGTTGTGGCGCACGTAGTTCTCCTCTTCGATGATGTCGCCGAAAAACGGCGTCACGCCGAGCTCGCGGATCGCGTCGACGTTGAATGCGACCGGGTACTGCTGCTTTGCGGCGTAGGCGGCCAGGCTCGACTCCGAGGGACGCCGTCCGTTGAGGATCATCGCATCGACGACGAGTCCGGCATGTTCGATGATGGCGGCCAGATGCTCCTCCGCCGAGTAGTTGTCACTCTCGCCCGGCTGCGTCATGACGTTGCAGACGTAGACGCGCAGGGCCTTGGCCTGTCGCAGGGCTTCCCCGATCGGCTTGATCAGAAGATTCGGGAGGATGGATGTGTAAAGCGACCCGGGACCGACCAGAATCAGATCGGCTGCGGCGAGCGCCTCGAGCGCGCGAGCGGTCGGCTGCGCGTCCGCCGGCTCGATGCTGAGTTGCACGATGCGGGCGTGCGGCGTTTGATTTGCCTTCTGCCCAAGGTAGGAGCCGCTGATGGCTACTTCGCCGATGAGCTCGGAGCCGTCGGCAAGCGTGGCGCGGAGACGAACATCCGAAAGGGTTGACGGGTAGATCTCGCCGGCGATGTTCAGCACCTCGGACGCCGTGAGGATGGCCTTATCGAAGCCGCCGGTGATGTCGGTCAGCGCCGTGAGCAGAAGATTGCCCAGTGAATGTCCGCCGAGGGACGACTCGTCGTTCTGAAATCGATAGCTGAAGACGCGCGAGATGAGCTGCTCCTCCTCGGCCAGAGCAAGGATGCAGTTTCGAATGTCGCCCGGTGGCAGCATGCCGAACTCTTTGCGCAGCGCGCCGGAGCTGCCGCCTTCATCGGTAACGGTGACGATTGCGCCGAGGTGGTCGATCGACCACGGGCCATCGGAGCGGACGTAGCGCTTCAGGCCGCGCAGGAGCGTCGAGAGGCCGGTTCCTCCGCCGATGGCAACGATGTTGAGCCCGTGATGGCGCATCGCCCGCTATCGTATCGCGCACCGCCTCCGCGGAATCATTCGTGCGCGCGAAGGAACGTTTCCGGCTTGCTGAAGGTCTTGGCCATGCCGAGTCCGCGCCGCACGTTGTGAAGCGACACTTTCCCCGTGGCCACCGCAGCACCCAGTTGCACATACGTCTTCCACTTGCCGCGGTAGCGGTAGCGGACGTCGAGCGCGTGGCGCCAGAGACCCGAATACTCTTCGTAAAAATCGTCGAGCGAGAGAGTGGTCGGAAGCACTGCATGGACGATGTCGTACATCTCCCAGTCGTGCGTCGTCACCTGGTCTTTTGCGGTGTCCCAGAGGTCGGTGCCTGGAAGGGGCGTGAGGACGGAGAAGCCGCTGTTGTATGCGCCTGTGTGATCGATCCAGTCGCGCAGGCGCTTGAAGTCATCGCGCGTCCAGGCGGGGTCGACGATGAAGTTCGGCGTGAAGCCGACGCCGAGGTCCTGGAGGATCTTGATCGCCTTGACGTTGTTGTCGGCCGTGTTCTTCTTGTTGACTGCCTTGAGCCCTTCGTCGGTCACGGACTCGAGCCCGAGGAAGATAGCCAGCTTGCCGCAGTCCTTCCACGTTTCGATGAGGTGCGGGAACTTGCAGATGATGTCGGTGCGCGTCTGGACCGTGAAGAACTTCTTGATGCCGGCGGCTTTGATCTGCCGCGCCATCTCTTCGCCGCGCTTAACGTTCATCCAGAAAATATCGTCTGTGATGAAGATCGCCTCGGCCTTGATGGCTTGAAGCTCGCGGACGACGCGCGCCGGCGATTTCTCGCGGAACGTCGACTCGTGAAACTTCCACACTGAGCAGAAGTTGCACTTGAACGGACAGCCGCGGGCCGTTTCCATGAGGGCCAGCGGCTTGTGAAAGTTGATGTAGTAGTGATCGGCGTATTGCTCGATGAGGTGCCGCGCGGGAAGCGGGTAGTCGTCGAGGTTCTTGCGGGTCGGCGCGTGGCCGGTGCTGACCCAGCGCCCATCGCGGTGCAGCATGAGGCCGGGAATCGTAGCCAGGTCGTGGCCGCGCTGAATGGCATCGACCATCGGAGGCATCACTTCTTCGCCGTCGCCGACTGCGACCGCGTCGATCACGTCGTCGTTGAACCAGCTCGGATCGCGCGAGGCGTCGTGTCCGCCGACGACGATGAACGCGCCGGGGTTCTCGCGTTTGATGCGTTTGGCGAGACGGACCGTGCGGTTGCGCTCGGTGGTGAAGTTGCACTGCAGCCCGACGACGTCTGGCGCGAACTTCCGGCAGAGATCGAGACCGTGCTCCTCGCCGTCGATGCGCAGGTCGAACACCTTGCACTCGTGACCTTCCGCTTCGAGGCATGCAGCGACGCAGATCGGGCCGAGCGGCTCGACAAAGGTCAGCATTTCCAGACCGAGAATCCCACCGACAGGCGGTTTGACGAATGCGACTTTCATGATGTGTGCACCCGGTAAAGCCAGAAGGAGCGTGCTTATTTCTTCTTCAGCTCAGTGAGTACCAACTTCGCGACCGCTTTTAGTGTATCGAAAACGCCGGTACCGTTCATCGCCACCGCCTCGAACGTCGGCTCGCCCTTGAAGTTGAGCAGGCGGTACATCTCGTCGGCTGGGATCGCCGTTGGCAGGTCGCGCTTGTTGAATTGGAGCACGTACGGCACGGATTGCAGCTCGTAACCTTGCTCTTTCAGGTTCTTGTCGAGGTTCACGAGCGACTCACTGTTGGCCTCCATGCGCGCCTCCTGGGAGTCGGCGACGAAGACAACGCCGTCGACACCCTTGAGGATGAGCTTGCGGGAGGCATCGTAGAAGACCTGGCCAGGCACGGTGTAGAGATGAAAGCGCGTCTTGAACCCGCGGACGGTGCCGAGGTCGAGCGGCAGAAAATCGAAGAAGAGGGTCCGGTCGGTCTCCGTTGCGAGCGAGATCAGCTTCCCCTTGGCCTGGGGATTGGTTTTGTCGTAAATCCACTGCAGATTCGTCGTCTTCCCGCAGAGACCGGGACCGTAGTAGACGATCTTGCAGTTGATTTCGCGCGCTGCGTAGTTGATGAACGTCATGCCGGACTATTCGCTGAAGAGGCTGTCGATGTCTTCGTCGGTGATCTCGGCAAAAGGCGAATCGAAGCGGTTGGCCAGATTGCCGCGCTCGGCCTCCGATTTTCGAAGAAGCACCTCGAAGGTCCGCTCCAGCTCCGCCGAGGCCTTCTTCACGCGCAGACGAACCAGGCCGAGTGAGGAACGGTCGTCGAAGATCACCACGAGAATTACGCGCTGGGCGACCAAAGAGATGTGTATGTTGTCGCGCTCCCCTTCATGGAAGAGGATCGAGAACTCCTTTTCGCCGATGAGCTTTGCCAGGCCGTCGGTTGCCGCGACGTTTCCGGCCGTCAGCGAGGCAAGCGAGGTCGCGTCGACACCGGTCATGTCGCCGTGGACGGCAATCTGCTGGCCGTTCTTGTCGACCAGGAAGCAGATCTTTGAGTTGGAGTCCACTTGCAGACGCTGGAGCGTGTCCTTGATCTGCTGGTACTCCTCCTCGAACATTACGAGGTCAGGGGTCGGGGTCGCCATCTTATATTTTCACCAAACAGTTTCAGGAAGGACTGGACGGAGAAATGTAGCACACCGCGGGTGCCGGGAGTCGGGGATCGAGCGGCCGTAGCGAAGGCCGACGCGCAAGCGTCCCGGCTCCGACTCCCGACTCCTGACCCTCAACACCCTCACAAATCAAATCTCGCGCCGCCCTTCCAGAGCCTTGGACATCGTTACCTGATCGGCGTATTCGAGGTCGCCGCCGACAGGCAGACCGAAGGCCAAGCGCGTCGTTCTTACGTCGAGCGAGTGGAGCTGCTGCGCGATATAGAGCGCCGTCGCTTCCCCCTCGACATTCGGATTCGTCGCCACGATCACTTCGCGCACATCGCCGCTTTGTACCCGCTTCAGAAGCCCGGCGACGTCGATGTCCTGCGGGCCCACTCCCTTCAACGGCGAGAGCGCGCCAAGAAGAACGTGAAACACGCCGTGAAAGTCACGCGTCGATTCGATCGTCGGGATATTGAACGCCTCCTCGACGACGCAGATCACGCCGGCATCGCGCCGCGGATCGGAGCAGATCGCGCACGGTTCGACGTCCGTCATGTTGTTGCACGTTGAGCAGCGGAAGATCTTCGCCTTCACGTCGACGATCGCATTCGCCAGCGACTCAGCCTCGCCCGTCGTCCGCTTGAGGATGTAGTACGCGATACGCGACGCCGACTTCCCCCCGACACCGGGAAGCTTGCTCAGTTCGTTGATGAGGTTTGCGAGTGGAGGAGCGGTCATATCGCGGTAGCGCGGTTACGGGGTCGCGCAGTCACGTGGTTCTTAACTCCGAGACCGCGCGACCGACTCAAAACAGTCCCGGAATCTTCATCCCGCCAGTCATGGCGCCGACCGAGCTGGCCATCTCTTCGTCGACCTTGCGCGAGGCTTCGTTCACGGCGGCGACGACGAGGTCCTGCAGCATCTCGACGTCGTTCGGATCGACGGCTTCTTTGTCGATCGTGATGGCGAGCAGCTCCTTCGAGCCATTCATCGCCGCCTTCACCATGCCACCGCCGGCGCTGCCTTCGACGCGTAGCGCGGTCATGCGCTGCTGCATCTGTTCCTGCATCTGCTGCACTTGTTTCATCAACTGCTTCGGATTCATGAGTCTCTCTCCCTACCGCTTTCGTGATTCGACGAGATCCGCGCCGAGGTGCTTCTGAAATGCCTGGACGACAGGATCGTCGCGGAGTGGCGATGATTTTGACGCAGGAGCTGCGGCGGCGGCCGGATTGTCGACCTGTACATCGATCGACACCGGCTCCCCAAACACATCTGCGGCAAGCTGTTCGAGCGCCTGGCGCGCGCCGGTGATCTGCTCGGCGGTGAACGAGTCATTGAAGGTGAGCAGCAGCCTGTTCCCGTCGCGCCGCCGCGACTTTGCCGCTGCCAGGTAGCCGCCGATGAGCGGACGCGCTTTCTGGACGCGTTCGATGAACGCGTCGACGTCCCCTGCCGTTGGTTCCGGCTTTACGTAGGTCGGACTCTCTAGTCCGACTTTCACGGTCTGTCGGACTGGAGAGTCCGACCTACGTTCGGCTTTTGGCGTACCCGCCAGAGCCTCTTCCACCGCCCGAAGCCGCGGAAACGTCGCAGCCTTGAGCAGGGCGATTTCCACGGCTAAGCGCTGGTGTTCGGCACGATTCACGGTCTCATCGTCACGAAGCAGCAGGTTGGCAACGCGAAGGAGCTCCGAGTACGAGAACTTCTTTGCTGCCTCACGAATGGCCGGAAGATCCTCGGGAGCGACGGCCAGCATCGACTCGTTCGCGTTTCCGGCGACGAGCAGGAGATTGCGGATGAAACTCAGAAGGTCGCGGTACAGCATCTTGAAATCGCGTCCGGTCTCGGCGGCTTCGTCGAGCGCCTCGAGGATCGCGCCGTGATCGCCGTCCGCGATGTAGCCGGCGATGCGGGCGAAGAAGTTGATGTCCGACAAGCCGAGGACCGTGGCCACATCAGTTGCAGAGATTGATCGGCCGCTGAAGGCGATGACCTGATCGAGCAGCGAAAGCGAATCGCGCACGCTTCCTTCGCCGCGCCGGGCGATGATCTCGATTGCGCTCTTGTCCGCTTCGATCTCCTCGGACGCGCAAATCCTGCGAATGCGCGCGATCAGCTCGTCGAGCGTGATCTTCCGCAACATCTCCTTCTGGACGCGCGAGATGATCGTCGACGGAACCTTGTTGATCTCCGTCGTCGCGAACATGAACACGACGTGGGGCGGCGGCTCCTCGAGGATCTTAAGCAGCGCGTTCCATGCGCCGGTCGAGAGCATGTGCGCTTCATCGATGATGAAGATGCGGTTGCGGTCGCGGGCCGGCTGAAACTGCGTCGTATCGCGCAGCTCGCGGATATTGTCGACGCCGGTGTAGGTCGCGGCATCGATCTCCCGCACATCCATGTCGATGCCTTCGGTGATCTCCTGGCAGATCACGCATTCGTTACACGGCTCGGTCGTCGGGCCTTTGATGCAGTTCAGCGCCTTGGCCAGGATGCGCGCCGCGGTCGTCTTGCCGACGCCGCGAACGCCGGCGAAGAGATACGCGTGATGGATCCGATTCCCTTCGATCGCGTTCTGCAACGTGCGGACGACCGTGTCCTGCCCGATGACATCGCTGAAGGACTGCGGCCGGTATTTGCGCGCAAGCGCCTGGTAGGACATGTGGGCGAGAGTCTAGGTTGCGGCGTTCGCGAAAGCCAGTTCCGTGCGCAACCAGCCGCCGCGGCCCGCTCGGAAGAGCCCAGGCCGAACTGCGTCACACAGGGGAACACCTTATCGCTGCTTCCTTCCGGACCTGACGAGGTTCGGTGCGCCTGCTGCACAGGACCCAGGCTCATCCCAGCGAGCCGAAACGGGACGCGGATTGTAACCCGCGAGGTCGTGAAACCGAGGGGGCCGCGAAGAACTTCCAGCGAATGTGCAGCACGCATCGGCTATGTTCTTGCCTGCGTAGATCGCCACCAACTCATGTTCACCATTGTCTATCTGCTGTTCGCAGCGCTTGCACTTGGCGCGCCGCTCCCTCACGTCGCGCTCCAGCCTCGGGGCACGACACTGCGCATCGCCGTCGTCGGCGACACCGGCGAAGGATCGGATCGCGTTGCCCGAGGGATCGCGAAACTTCACGCAAAGACACCGCTCGACGCCGTCATCATCACCGGCGACGCGTTCTATCCCTGCGGTCCGGCTGGAAAGACTGATCCGCAATGGAGCCGTGTCCGGGCGCTCGGCCAGATCGGCGTTCCGATCTTTCCCGTCCTCGGCAATCACGACTTCTGCGGCAAGTCGGTGCCGGACGCGCAGATCGGAACTGCTCCTGTCGCGCACTGGCAATTCCCGGCAAGGCAGTACGTGGTCGATGCCAGGATCGCCGAACTGCTGATGCTCGACACGACTCCCTTCGCTGTCGCCCGCAGCGATGCGGCCGCCGATGCCTTGCGGCAGACTCTCTCATCGAAGAAGACGTCGTGGCGGATCGCCGTCGGCCATCATCCGATCGTTTCCTCCGGCTACCACGGCCACTTCCCGCGCGCGCAGCATGTCCGGATGGTTACGCTCGAGCCGGTGATGAAGCGGGCCCGAGTCGATCTCTACATCTGCGGTCACGATCATCACCTCGAGCTGATCGACGGCCAGCCGCGGTATCTGATCAGCGGAGCAGGATCCGATCCCGTCCCGCCGATCGTGCCGCACGCGAAGACGCTTTTCCCTTCCGACGCGACAACGCAGCTCGGATTCGCCGTCCTCGAGCTGGACGACCATTCGATGACGATCCAATTCTTCGACGGCGAGGGGACGGCGATCAGTAAGGCGTTTACCTTCCGGCGTTGAGGTGACTCGCTAGCCGGCCGAGGTAGACTGCGAGTCGGTGAAGTACGAATGGGATCCCGAGAAGGATCGGCGCAACAAATCGAAGCACGGTATTAGTTTCGAGGAAGCCGCCACAGTCTTCGGAGATGATTTTGCACTGACCTGGCAAGATCGGGAACACTACGAGCAGGAATATCGAATGCTCACACTTGGGTACACTAATACGCACAGATTGGTTATCGTGGCGCACACCGAACGCGAAGACCGGACGCGAATCATCACGGCACGCGAAGCAACGGCCGGAGAACGAAGACTCTATGAATCAGGATAACGATCGCGATCTCGAAATCGCCGAGCAAACCGCGGCTCCGGAAGGCGTAAGGGGAAAGTACTACGCCCGCTACAGGGAAGACACGAATCTGGTGCTCCTTGCTCCCGACGTAGCCGAGGTCTTCCGCGACGCCACGTCGGTGAACGCGGCACTCAGGCAATTTCTCGCCGAGCACGGTGCACCTCCGGCAAAGACGACTGGCTAGCGAGGCCGGTCGAACAGCACTGAGCAATTTTTGCCGCCTCCGATCCGTTGGATCGACCACTGCTTCACCTCTGTCCGAGCGTCAGAGCTGAACAAATACTCTGACAGGAACGGACACACCAAATGCCTTTCGAAGCACTCGGGCTCGACCCGAAAATCGCCAAAGCCGTGCGTGAAGCCGGCTACACAGAACCTACCCCCATCCAGACCAAAGCAATACCGCTCGTGCTGCGCGGCCATGACGTCATCGGCATCGCGCAGACCGGCACCGGCAAGACCGCCGCGTTCGTGCTGCCGATTCTGCAGCGCCTTTCGACGCGTGGCTCGGCGACGAATCGCCGCTGCATGCGCGCCATCGTCATCGCCCCGACGCGCGAGCTCGTCGTCCAGATCGAAGAGAACGTCCGCAAGTACGCGCGTCATCTCCATCTCCGCATCGCCACGGTGTACGGCGGCGTCGGCGAGCGGCCGCAGATCCAGGCGCTGCGTGCCGGCACCGAGATTGTCATCGCCACGCCGGGACGCCTCATCGACCTCATGGATCAGGGTCACGTCGACTTCTCCGGTCTCGAAGTCGCGGTGCTCGATGAGGCCGATCGCATGCTGGACATGGGCTTCCTCCCCGCCATGCGCCGCATCGTGAAAGCGCTTCCGAAACAGCGTCAGACGATGATGTTCTCGGCGACGTTGTCGAAGGAGATCGAGACGCTCACGAATGAGTTTCTCAGCGACTCGCAGCTCGTCCAGGTTGGCAAGCGCGCCAATCCGGCAGAGACCGTCACGCAGTTCGTCTACGAGACAACGAAGGAAGCCAAGCTGCCGCTTCTTCTCCACCTTCTGCGCGATCCCTCACTCGATTCCGTGCTCGTCTTCTCGCGCACGAAACACGGCGCCGACAAGATCGCCCGCAAGCTCGCTTCGTCCGGCATCAACACCGGAACGCTTCATTCGAATCGCAGCCAGAGCCAGCGCATCGCGGCGCTCAAGGCATTCAAGGCGGGCACGGTCCGCGTCCTCGTTGCCACCGACATCGCCGCACGCGGCATCGACGTCGAAGGCATCTCCCACGTCGTCAACTTCGATTTCCCGCCGCAGCCTGAGGATTACGTTCACCGCATCGGCCGCACCGGCCGCGCCAAAGCGATCGGCGACGCCATCAGCTTCGTCACGCCTGACGACCGCGGCAACCTTCGCGATCTGGAGCGCTTCATCTCCCGCGGCATTCCGCGCAAGGTCGCCGAGGGGTTCGACGCAAACGCGTATAAGACGGCGGAGCCGCTGAAGTCGTGGCGTCCGTCGCGCCCCGCGCACGCGCCGCGTCCGCAGCGTGCGAACACGTACACCAGCTCGCGCCCGACCGCGCGTCCAGGCTCCGGCCGCCCGAGTGCCGCGCGTCCATCGAGTGCGCGTCCGCATGCAGGAGGCAATGGCCGAGCGGCGAGCAGCGACCGGCCGCAGTTCTCGGATCGCGCGCGTCGACGGCCGTAGTCGTCGTTTGCGTGCGAAAGGGCGCCGCGTTCTCATTCACGCGGCACCCCTTGTCACGCGCGGCTACTCCGGATCCGTGGCGATTCCTTGAATGATCGCGCGGATCTCATCGTCATCCGGATCGATATCCGGAACGATTTGCGCCTTCGTCCTCGCCTTCGCTGCAAGAGAAGGGGCCATAAAGCTCTGCATGGTGGGAGTGGTGGGAGGAGTGTTTGAGGGTGGTGTGGTGGGAGGGTTGGTGGCGGGTTTCCGGGGCTTGCGGCGGTTCATCGTCCGATCGACGACACTCTGCATTTCATCGACATAGATCCGCGCCCCGCCGCCGTCAGGCTGCTTCACGTGACGCTTGCCATATTGAAACAACTGAAGGGCCTGTTCGCCGGAGACGGACATCTTCTGATTCATCGAATACGACATGGCCATCACAATCGCGGCCATCCTCTTCGTGATCGGCTGCATCTGGCCCTGGTAGTCGAGGGCCGCCTGCGCGGCGGCGGCGTCGAACATGTTGCGCTGCTGAAACGGTGGATAGGAATTGACGGCGTTGATCGTGGGCGGGATGAGCGCGCGTCCGAACTTCGCGCTCTGAGCCATGCGCGGGATCTTCGCAATATCCGGCTGGGTCAGATCGGGGATGACGGCCTCCATTTCGTTGAGCAACTCGACCATCCGGGCTGCGGCGGCGACAAGGTCCGGGATGGCCGCGATGGCCTTTGGTTTAGTTCTGGAGCGCTTCTGGACGACGGGGTGGGAGGAGCGGTTTCCGGTGCGTTTTTTCGTTGACATCTCTTTCTCCTTTGGCCGTGCCACGAGGTTCCAACCTCCGCCGGCTTATTCTCTGAGACGAATCACGATTGGAAAGGTTACGGGCCTGTCGGAGCGGTTACCGGGAGGGAGCTCCTTCTCCTTTCATCGAGTCGAGATCGAGCCTTCTTGCCGGCTCATCTCGGAGGAGTGGATGCGATCAGGATCGGCGGGGTCTCGATCTCTGTCCGGCAGGTCATGATCTGTCTTTGACAGATCGCGATCTCTCTTTGGGAGATGCGGATCTCGTTTTGGGAGATCGCGATCTCTTTTTTCAGATGCGGATCTCTTCCGAGGAGATGCGGATCTCTTCCGAGGAGATGCGGATCTCTTCCGAGGAGATGCGGATCTCTTCCGAGGAGATGCGGATCTCTTC
>DATLVW010000283.1:0-2802 GCA_035577085.1 Thermoanaerobaculia bacterium | reverse complement strand
CTGGCAGCGATGATCTCGCACATCACCGAGACCGAACCGCTGCATATCGTCACGATCGAAGATCCGATCGAGTTTCTGTTCATCGACAAGATCGCGGCGATCTCACAGCGCGAAGTCGGCAGCGATACGCCGAACTTCCGGGAAGCGTTGCGCAACGCCATGCGCCAGGACCCGGACGTCATCATGGTCGGCGAGATGCGGGACGTCGAAACGGTCGAGACGGTGCTGACCGCGGCCGAGACCGGGCACCTGGTCTTCTCCACGCTTCACACGAACAACGCCGCGCAGACCATCGACCGCATCATCGACACCTTCCCGGCCGATCAGCACAAACAGATCCGCTCGCAGCTCGCCCTCGTCCTTCGCGGGATCATTTCGCTGAAGCTCATCAAGACGACGACCGGCACGCTCACCGCTGCCGTGGAGATTCTCAAGAACTCGCCGCGCATCGCCAAGTTGATCGAAGACGGCCACACCAAAGACATCCTCGACGAGATGGAGAGCTCGGTCGGGCTCTACAGAATGCAGTCGATGAACCAGTCGCTCATCGCGCTGCTCGTGCATCAGAAGATTTCCTATCAGGACGCCATGGCCCTTTCGAGCGACTCCGACGACCTGTCGCTCAAAGTGCGCAAGCTCTTCCCGCAGATCGAAGAGCGCGTCCGCCAGGGGGGAGAGATGGCTCCGAGCTATTCCGATTTCTCGCAGATCACCGAGCTGATGGACATCAAGCGGCTCTACGAAGAGCAGGAAGTGAACTGGCGCCAGCGCGTCGCCACGAAGGAAGAAGAGGTCGAAGACCTGCGCCACGACATGGAGGTTCTGCGCCAGCAGATGCAGCAGGGCTCCGCTTCGCGCTCGCAACACGACGAAGAGATCGCCCGGATGCGCGCCGATAACGAACGCCTCCGCGCCGACGCCCAGGCCAAGATCACGCAGCTCCAGGAACGCATCAAGGAGCTGAATCAGAAGTTGATGGCGTCGGGGCCAATGGCGAAGAAGTGACCTTCAGTTCGTCATGAGAAGGCTTCTGCTCACGGCGCTTCTCCTGATTGCGACGCCGCTGTCCGCCGATATCCGCGGCACCGTGTCGATCGACCTCCGCAACGCGCGGCTCAACGCGACACTCGATGACGATTACACCGCGGTCGCCGAAGAGTCGTCGGTCAAGCTGCTCCTGCATCCGGCACTTGAAGTGCACAAAGTCACCTGCCCGATCTGCGGCGCTTTCAAAGTCGAGCGCAACGGTGACGACCCGGCGACGTTGCAGATCGATTTGACCAGGCCGCTGGCGAAGGGCGAGCGCGTCGTGTTGCACATCGAATACGGCGGAAGCATCGCGGCGTCGTACCAGCGAAGCGAGGAGTTTCTCGAGCTCGGTCTCGACGACTTCTGGTATCCGGTAAATCCGCGCATCGGCGAGATCGATTTTCGCTACCGGCTGCGCGTCCATGTCGATGAGGGGGGATTCCAGCTCGTGAGCAACGGCGTCGTGAAGAAGACGGCGGATGGCTGGCTCGTGACTTCGCGCGTTCCCGACATCGACATCGATCTCGTCCTCGGCCATCACCTCGATACGGTTCGCGAGGCGCGCAACGGTTACGACCTCGCCATCGTCACGCAGAACCTCGCTCCCGCGGTGCCGAAGAAGCTCCTCGGCGATATGCGCCGCGTGCTCGATTTCTACGACTCGACGTTCGGAGCTTCGAGTCCCGAGCGTGCCGTCACCGGTGTTTTTCGTCCGCACGTTTCGCGCGACGGGCAGGGCGGCTACTTCCGCAAGGGCTACTTCGTACTGCCGAAGCTCGTCGATCCCGGCGCGACACTTCCGAACATCGCTCACGAACTGGCGCATCACTGGTGGATCCACGCCAGCCAGCAGAACGCCTGGCTGAATGAAAGCTTCGCTGAATACAGCGCGATGATGGCAATGCGCAAACTGCGCGGCGTCGAAGCGTTCCGGAAGATCGTGGCGGAGAAGGCGTCGCGGGTGTCGGCCGCGCCGCTGCCGCCGATCTACGGATTCGATCGGACGAAGAACCGGCGCATCACGCCGTTGATGATGTATGCGAAAGGCCCTCTGGTTTTAAACGCGTTGGAGCGGGAGATCGGGGAAGCGAAGTTCATCCACCTCCTTCGACGCATGGTGACCGGTAACGTGGTCGATCCCGATCATCTCGTGGTGTTGATCGGCGAGGTCGCGTCGCCGCGCGTGGCCGCCGACTTCCTCCAATTGCTGAAGGAATGAATCGGCATGTGACTCGTTTTTCCGCTCGCGATGCCAACCGTTCCGAATCGAGAGCTGCAGACGTTCGCCAACCCGAACCCCGAGCGCGACTACGAGATCGCGTTCGAGGCGCCCGAGTTCACCTGTCTCTGCCCGATGACCGGGCAGCCCGACTTCGCAACGATCCGCATCCGCTACGTCCCTGACGCGAAGTGCGTCGAGCTCAAATCGCTGAAGCTCTATCTCTGGTCGTACCGCGATGAAGGGACGTTCCACGAGGCGGTGACGAACAAGATCGCAAATGATCTCGTCGCCGCCCTCGATCCACGATTTCTCTACGTCGAAGGCGACTTTTTCGTGCGCGGAGGGATCAAGACGGTCGTGAAGGTCGAGCACCGGAAGTAGGGAAAAGCTGGTTCGAGGACGTCTTATTGGATGGAGGTCTTGCAATGGCTCGCAAACCCGTCATCTTCATCCCCGGTTATCCGGCGTCGGAGCTCCACAACGCTCAGAGTGGTGAGGCTCTATTTCCGCCGCCCCTCTTCAAGCTTCTCGATCCGGCGAAGAAGGCGGCA
>DATLVW010000282.1:0-2853 GCA_035577085.1 Thermoanaerobaculia bacterium | reverse complement strand
CGGTGACCTGCTATTCGTCGATGCCGGGCGTGATCAAGAGCGTCGTCCTGATGATCATCATCGTGGCCAAGGGCGGCATCATCCCCGCGCCGCAGTTAGCGACGCTGGTCCGCTCGAACCTGGGGTTTCTCGTCGATCTCAAAGCCAATCCGATGGCCTTCGCGGTGCTCTCTTCGATCGACATTTTCAGTATCTGGTTCCTCGCGCTCATGATCATCGGGTTCGCGTATCTGGCGCGCGTGTCGCGCGCCAAATCGGCCGTCGTCATCATCAGCCTCTGGCTCGTCGTGCTCTGCTTCAAGCTGATCGGCCCTGCGTTGCAGTCAGTGCGTGCCAATAAATGAAGAAGCCGCTCATCATCATCGGTGCGCTCGTCCTCGTTGGCGCGATCATCTTTGCGAGCGTTCGCGGCGGTGGTTCCAAAGGCGAGCCTGTCTATGTCGAGCCGGTGACGGCGCGCAACATCCAGGCGATCGTCACGGCACCGGGTGAGATCGATCCGAAAGTTTCCGTCAACATCAGCGCGCACATCGTCGGCAAGATCGAGAAGATCTACTTCGCCGAGGGCGACACGGTTCACAAAGGGCAACGCCTTGTCGATCTGGAGAAGACCGCGTATCAAGCCGCCTACCTGCGTTCGGGTGCCGCGGTCACCAGCAGCAGAATCGAAGTCGCGCGCGCGAAAACAGCCGTGTCTACCGCCGAGACCGCGTACCACCGCGCCGTGAATCTCAAACAGCAGGGCATCCAGGCGCAGGACCTCTTCGATCAGGCCCGGCAGGCGAATGACAACGCCGTGGCGGCATACGACTCCGCGAAGCAGGGCGTGGCGCAGGCGGAAGCGATGCTCCAGCAGGCCCAGACCGACCTCGATCACACCACCATTCTGTCGCCCATCGACGGCAAGGCCGTGCAGCTCAACGCGCATGAGGGCGAAGTCGTCATCACCGGCACGATGAACAATCCCGGTTCCGTCATCGCCGTCATCGCCGACCTTTCCGAGATTCTCGTCGAGGCGCAGGTGGGGGAGACTGAGATCACCGGCATTCGCCTCAACGAGCCGGCCAAAGTTCACGTCGATGCCATTCCGGACAAGGAGTACGCCGGTCACGTCGCCGAGATCGGCAGCTCCGCGGCACTGAAGCAGGGTGCCGGCTCCGGCATGCGCTACTTCAAAGTCAAGGTTCAAGTCGACAATCCTGATGACCGGCTACGCCCCGGGATGACGTCGCAAGTCTCCATCGTCACAACCAGCGCGGGCAGCGCGTTGTCCGTTCCGATTCAGAGCGTCGTCGAGCGTGTTCCTCCGTCGTTGGCGAAGTCACCGACCGGTACCGATGACGAGGACGAGAAGGCGCCAAAGCTCAAGTACGTCTTCGTGGTGAAGGACGGCAAAGTCAAGATGACCGAGGTCAAGACGGGTGTGAGCGATGCCACGCATGTCGTTCTCACCTCGGGTGTCACGGCGAATGTGAAGGTCGTTTCCGGACCTTTCCGCACTCTGAAGAAACTGAAAGACGGCGATTCCGTAGAAGTGACGAAAGAAGAGTCGAAGACTCCTCAAAACGGGACGGCCTCAAAGTGACTGAGAACGGAAACGGAAAGCACCTGATCGAGATGCGCGAGCTCACGCGCACCTACCAGCTCGGACCGCAGGACATCTTCGCTCTTCGCGGCGTCGATCTGATCATCAACCACGGCGAGTACGTCGCCATCATGGGACCGTCGGGCTCCGGCAAATCGACGCTCATGAACATCGTCGGCTGCCTGGACCGTCCGTCCGGCGGCCAGTACATTCTCGACGGGATTCCTGTCGAATCGATGGACGACGACGCACTGGCAGCCGTGCGCAACAAGAAGATCGGATTCGTTTTCCAGACCTTCAATCTGCTTGCACGAACCACGGCGCTCCAGAACGTCGAGTTGCCGCTGGTCTACGCGAAGATCGGCCGCCACGAGCGCCGCGACATGGCCGAAGAGGCACTTACCGCGGTCGGCCTCGGCGATCGCATGAACCACCAGCCGAACGAGCTCTCCGGCGGTCAGCGGCAGCGCGTCGCCATTGCCCGGGCGCTCGTCAACAAGCCATCGCTGCTCCTCGCCGACGAGCCGACCGGTAACCTCGACTCCCAGACCGGACGCGAGATCCTCGACCTTTTCCGCGAGCTCTCCTCGCGCGGCAACTCGATCATCATGGTCACGCACGAGGACGATGTCGCGCAGGAAGCGCAACGCGTCATTCACCTCCGCGACGGCAAGATCACCGACTAGGCCTTTGATCATCTAGACTCAAGCACGATGTTTTTCGAAAACGTCAAGATCGCACTCCGCGCCATCGGCGCCAACAAGATGCGCTCGATCCTCACCGTCCTCGGTGTGATGATCGGCGTGGCCGCGGTCATCGCCGTCGTTTCGCTCGTGCAGGGGATGCAGTTCAACATCTCGAATCAGCTCGAGAACGTCGGCGCGACCTTCATTCGCGTCGTTCCCGATTTCTCGGCATCCCGAGGGAATCCGTTCCTGCCAGTGCCGCAGCTCACATTCGACGATGCCATGGCCGTGCGCCGCGGCGCCACGGCCATTCGCGACTTCACGCCCCTCTTCATCAGCAACGCGTCGCTGAAAAACGGCGATTCGACCCACGACACCACGCTCTTCGCCGTCAACCAGAGCTACCCCGACGTCGCCAAACAATTCGTCGACCATGGCCGCTTCTTCAGCACGCTGGACGAAGACGCCAAAAAGCGGGTCTGCGTTCTCGGCTCCGAAGCCGCCCGCCAGCTCGGATTCGTCGACGCCATCGGCAAAGACATCCGCGTCGATAGCAACAACTTCACCGTCGTCGGCGTGATG
>DATLVW010000281.1:0-10381 GCA_035577085.1 Thermoanaerobaculia bacterium | reverse complement strand
CGGAAGTCGGAATGCTCCGACCCCCGACCCCCGACCCGCGACCCCCGCTTATCATGCTCGGCTCCGCCTCGTACGCCCGCGACCTCGAAGCGGAGCTTCACCGCCATGCATCCGAGCGAATCCTCTTTCCGGGTGCGCTTTTCGGGGTCGACTATCGGACTCTTCAGCGCCATGCTCTCCTCTACATTCAGGCGACCGAGGTGGGGGGGACGCATCCGGCGATGATCGAGGCGATGGGGTCGGGTGGCTGTGTGCTGGCGCATGACACGCCGGAGAACCGGGAAGTTGGCGGGGACGCGGTCGGTTACTTCAAGCTGCGTCCGTCCGAGACGCTTTCAGGCACAATTCGCGAATATCTCGATTCGCCGGCCAGGCGGGCGCAGATGAGGATTGCCGCGCGGGCTCGGGCGGCTGAGAAGTATGGCTGGACGGCTGTGACCGACGCGTACGAGCGGCTTTTTTCGGAAATCGCCCGCTGAAGAATGCCGTAGACGCGCTCGCCGCGATTTCCGTATACCGGTCAGCCAGTAGTGCGTTACATTCGAGAAGCCATCGTTCGCTGAGGCAAGAGGTTAGATGCTCAAAGAGAAAGCGCGCATGATCGCGAGGGTCGTCTATGTCGCCGACCTGGCCCTCACGACGGCTGCTTTTTTTGCAGCGTTCTTCGTGCGTGACGTCGTGCTGCCGCGCGTGGCTCCGGAGCACTTTCCTACCGGCCTTTTCCCCCTTCGCGACTACATCAAGATCTATCCGGTCGTCCTGATCCTCTGGTCGGTTCTTCTCTTCACGTACCACAGCTATCACAGCCACCGCACGATCCCGCTCCTGCGCGAGGCGCTGACCGCCATTCGCGTGGTGTTCGTCGGCAACGCTATCCTGGCCACCCTGGCCTACCTCATTCCGCTCCGCCAGTTGTCGCGTGCGTGGTTCGTCCTCTTCGGCGTGCTGGCAGCGCTGCTGCTGGTCCTCGAGAAGATCGTGGTGAGGATCATCGCCCGCTATGTTCGAGCGAAAGGCCTCAACTACCGGACGATTCTCATCGTCGGCACGGGCCGGAGGGCCATCGAAGTGGCGCGCACGATCGAAGGCCACAAATACTGGGGCTACAAGATCCTCGGCTTCGTCTCCGACGGGCACCGCCTATCGAACGGTTGGGCGCGCTTCCGTGTCTATGGCAGCGTCCCCGATCTGCGCCGCCTGCTCGAGGGTGGTCAGTTCGCCGAGCCGATCGACGAGATCGTGTTCGCCGTCACGCGCAAGAAGCTGGACGAGATGAAGCAGATCTTCCTGATGTGCGAAGAGCTCGGTATCCGCGCCCGCGTGGCGATGAACTTCTTCCCGAACCGGGTGGCCCGCATCGAGTTGGAGGAGCTGGAGGGGATTCCGTTCCTCACGTTCACGACGACGCCCTCGAACGAGTCGCAGCTCGCCCTCAAGCGCCTTCTCGACATCGCCGTCTCGATGCTTCTTCTTACGCTGTCGCTTCCTGCGATCGCCATCGCGGCCGTGGCCATCAAGCTCTCCTCTCCGGGCTCGGTCCTCTTCAAGCAGGAGCGGATGGGTCTCAACGGACGACTCTTCATGCTCTTCAAGTTCCGGACGATGTTCGAGGATGCGCACGAGCGGCGCGGCGAAGTCACGCACTTGAATCAGATGACCGGGCCGGTTTTCAAAGCCAAGTTCGATCCACGCATCACCGCCGTCGGCCGTGTCCTGCGGAAGTTCTCGCTCGACGAGCTGCCCCAGCTCTGGAACGTGCTCAAGGGCGACATGAGCCTGGTCGGTCCGCGCCCGCCGATTCCCGAGGAAGTGGCCGCCTATCACCGCTGGCACCGCCGCCGTCTGTCGATGAAGCCGGGCCTCACGTGTTTGTGGCAGGTGTCCGGCAGGAACAACGTCGATTTCGACCGCTGGATGCAGCTCGACCTGCAGTACATCGACAACTGGTCGCCATCGTTGGATCTGAAGATCCTGCTGCGGACGATTCCCGCGGTTCTTTCGGGACGCGGCGCCAGCTAAGGGCAGAATCGGCCGCGGGAACGCCGGTCGGGTTGTGAATCTCCAAGATCAGCTTTGCAAAACAGTTCGCCTCGCCATTGCTCGAGCTCGCCGGAGCCTCTTTCTTGATCCAAGGCTGGTAAGTTACTGAGCCTGAAAGCGTTTAGCTCATCTATCTCTATCTAACGCGTGAGACTCAGAGTCTCATGCATGAGACTCGGAGTATCACGCATGAGACTCGGAGTATCACGCATGAGACTCGGAGTATCACGCATGAGACTCGGGGGTATCACGCATGAGACTCGGGGGTATCACGCATGAGACTCGGGGTTTCACGCATAAGACTCGGGAGTCCTTCGTAAGAGACTGACCACGCCCCACCCCCGACTCCCCACCCCCCAACCCCGTACAATCGCGTCACATGCTGCGCCGCACACTCATCCTGATTGCTCTGCTTGCCTTGCTGGTGGTGTGCATCAAACCGCGCATGCTGCAGATCGTGTTCACCGATCGCGAGGCAGCCGCACGCGAGATGAATGGCTCTCCGGACCGGCTGTGGCCGCTCTATCCGCGCTTTCTCGAGGGCGTTCGCGCCCATACCCAGCCCGGCGACACGATCGCCATCATCGCCCCCGGCATGGCGTGGGACAGCGGCTACTCGTACGCCTACTACCGTGCCAGTTACTTTCTCACCGGCCGCGAGGTACTGCCGCTCGTCACTCCTGAGAACGAGAAGCTTCCGCAAAACTTCCGCGCCGCACGCTACATCGCCGCGTTTGAAATGACGGTCCGAATGCCTGCCGAGATCGTCTGGCAGGGCGAGGGGGGCACTCTTCTGCGGCCGGTCTGGGGCGCGGTGTCGCCTGTGGGGCGGGCGAATCCTTCCGGCGGTAACGCCACCATACTCCACCCGGAATCGCAGCGATGACCGCCGCGCTCATCGCCATCCTCAGCATGACGGTCCTCGGGCTGCCGATCACGCTTGCGGTCGATCGCCGCGCCCGAGGACCGCTGCTGGTCGGGGCGTCGTTCCTTTATGGCAGCGGGGCCATCTTTCTCATCCTGCTCGCCCTTTCGGTCGTGAAGCTGCGCTGGACGCTGCCCGAGGTTACGCTCGCTGCCCTGGCCGTCTTCTGCGCGGCGTCGATCCTGGCAAGACAGCCGGCAACCGGCAAGGCGCAACCTGCTGCGCGTGCGCATGTCTTCGACGTGGTTACGCTGTTTGCGCTGACCGGCTACGCGCTCTACGCCACGCTGGCGTCACTCTGGGAGTGGGATTACTGGGCGATCTGGGGCCTCAAGGCGCGCGTCTTCCTCGAAGCGGGAGGGATCGATTGGCGTTTCCTCGGCAGCCGCTGGAACACGTTCGCCCATACCGACTATCCGCTTCTCGTCCCGCTGAATTTCGACTTTGTCGGCCTGCTCAACGGTAGCTGGAGCGATCGCTGGCTCGGGCTGCTCTGTGTGGCCTGGGGCGTCGCTGCGGTGCTGATCGTGCGCGGGCTGGCCGCGCGCGAGACCTCGCCATTCTTCGCGTCTCTCATCGCGCTCGCCCTCGCGTCGCGCGCCGTCAGCACGTTCATCGGACTCGCGGAAGGGGCGCTCATCGCGTTTGGAGGCGCGGCCGTTCTCTTCGTGCGTGCTGCCCTTCGCGACGACGACGATGCCGCAGCGTGGCGCCACGGAGCGCTCATGCTCGGCTTCGCCGCGAACTGCAAGAACGAAGGTCTGGCACTGCTCGTGGCAGTGACGATCGCGGTTGCCGTCGTCTCATGGTTTCGAGGCGGCGAGACATCGCGTTCGCGTCGCCTTGCGACCGTGACAAGACTCTGGCCCGCATACGCGCTCGCCGCGCCGTGGCTCATTCTCCGTTTCACTCATGTGCTGCCGACCGACATCGCCGGCGGGTCTCCGTTCTCTCGTCTCATGGCGCGCCTGCCGCACGTCCACGAGATTCTCGGCTTTCTCATCACACGGCTGCATGACCCGTGGTTCTGGATCGTGATCCTGGCCGGGACTCTGATCGCTCCGGCCGCGGCCCGGCGACCCGAGCGCTTCGTCTTCCTGGTCACGGCCATCCAGCTTCTCTTTTATGTCGCTGCGTATCTGGCGACGCCGAACGACCTGCACTGGCATGTGATGACTTCGTGGTCGCGGCTGCCGGCACAGGCGGCCCTGCCCATCACCTTCGTGGTCTTTCTGATGCTTGCGAATTCGTTGCGGGGCAGCCAAGATGCGCCGCATGCCCAAGCTCGACCCGACGAGTGATGAGTTCCGCGACGCCGGCCACAAGCTGATCGACTGGATCGGCGACTATCTCGACGGCGTCGATCACTACGACGTGCTCTCGCGCGTGCAGCCGGGCGACATCGCGAAGAAGTTTGCCGCGGAGCCGAGCCGCGACGGACGTCCATACGAGGATCTCCTTGCCGACGTCGAGTCGAAGATCATCCCCGGCATCACCCACTGGAACCATCCCGCGTTCCTCGCCTACTTCGCCAATACCGCCTCGCAGGCCGGAATCCTGGCCGAGCTTCTGACGGCTGCGCTGAACGCGAACGGGATGATCTGGCGCACGTCTCCCTCTCTGACCGAGCTGGAGATGGTTACGCTCGGTTGGCTTCGCGACTCCCTCGGCCTTCCGAACGATCTCTTCGGCATCATCAACGACACGGCGTCAATCAACTCGTTCCTGGCGCTTGCCGCTGCCCGCGAGAAATCGGCACCGGACATTCGCACACGCGGCTTTTCCGCCGCGCCGGCGTTGCGCGTTTACTGCTCGGAACACGCTCACTCCTCGATCGAGAAGGGAGCGCTCGCCCTCGGATTCGGCATCGACGGTGTGGTCAAGATCGCTGGCGACGATGCGCTGGCGATGCGGATTGATGTGCTCGAAGAAGCGATCGCGCGTGATCGCAAGGCCGGCGCCATCCCCTGTGCGATCGTCGCTACGGTCGGCACAACGTCGTCGGCGGCGATCGATCCCGTTCGCAGGATTGCGGCCATCGCGCAACGCGAGAACGCGTGGCTTCACGTTGACGCCGCATACGCCGGCCCCGCCACGATCTGCCCCGAGTTTCGCTGGCTCTGGGACGGCGTCGAAGGTGCTGACTCGATCGTCGTCAACCCGCACAAGTGGCTCTTCACGCCGATGGATTGCAGCGTGCTCTACACGCGCCAGCCCGAGGTACTGCGCGAGACGTTCTCGCTGGTGCCTGAATACCTGAAGACGCCCGATTCGGCCGAAGTGAACTACATGGACTACGGCCTCCAGCTCGGCCGCCGCTTCCGCGCGCTCAAACTCTGGTTCCTGTTCGAGCACTACGGCGTTGCGCGGATGCAGGCGGTGATCCGTCAGCACATCGCCGATGCCGGACGTCTGGCCGAGGAGCTGCAGAAACGCGACGACATCGAGTTGATCGCGCCGCCGAGCCTCAGCGTCGTCGTCTTCCGCAAAGTCGTCCGCGATTCCAACGGTGCTATCGATGAAGCAGCATCTGAGCGCGCCAGCATCGTCGCGCTCGAACGAATGAACGCCAGCGGCCGCCTCTTCGTTTCCCACACCCGCCTCCGCAACCGCTACGGCATCCGCGTCGCCATCGGCAACGGCGCGACCGAGTGGGAGCATGTTTCGCGGGTACTCGAGTATTTGTGATCTTCGCGGAACGACCCGGACACGATTGTTCCGGTATTCTGTCCGGGTAGTTCACGGGAGACGATTGTGAACTTCAGGCGCGTAGGGCCTTATCGGCTGTTTTTCACGAGCAACGATCTTGATGAGCCACCTCACATTCATGTGGAGCGAGATGGATTGGTAGCAAAGTTCTGGTTGTCGCCGGTTCGCTTATCGAAGTCATCGCGTTTCGCGGCGCATGAGTTGTCGAGGATGGAACGAATCGTGCGCGATAACCACTCCGACATCATGGAGGCTTGGAATGAGTTCCTTCGCCGTCGAAACTAATCCAAGGGCGACCGAAGTAGCTGTAACGCCTGACGAAGTGATCGTCCACCTTGCGGATGGGCGCACCGTTACGGTTCCGCTCGTGTGGTTTCCGCGCTTGCTGCATGCGTCTCAAAGCGAGCGGGCGGATTTTCGCCTCATTGGAGATGGCGAATACATCAACTGGCCATCTCTTGATGAGGATCTGAGCGTCGCCGGATTGTTGCGAGGCGCGCGTGCAGTCATGTCGTAGCTGCTTCGCAGTTGCCCATCCACGGACGGTTTAGACTTCCCCCAATGGGTCACATCGAAGCCGCACCCAAACCAACCAATCCCTCAGTCCTCGATCTTTTCATCGAAGACGCGCGCGACTGGTGCCGCGGGCGGATGTGGATTCCGCGGGCGATCCTGCTCGCCTATCTGGTCTACCTGTTCATCCTCAAGTTTCGCGACCCCACTCGCTGGACGATCTTCTACGGCATCACCCTTGGCTTCCACGAGATGGGGCATCTCGTCACCGCCTGGGCGCCCCACTTCGTCACTGCGATCATGGGGAGCGTGTTTCAGATTGCCGTGCCGATTGTCTGCATCGTCTACCTGGCGCGGCAGCCGGACTATTTCGGAGTCTCGGTCGGCGGCTGCTGGCTTTCGTACAGCCTGTACGAGCTTTCCGCGTATGTGGGTGACGCGCGAGCGAAGGATTTGCCGCTGGTCGGATTCGCGGCCTCCGAGGATCTGGAACACGACTGGGGATACATCCTCGGCGCGCTGCACATGCTGCCAGCCGATCATTTCTTCGCGTTTCTGCTGCGGGCGGCAGGATTGATCGCCGGAGTGGGATCGTGCGCGTTTGCGGTGTGGCTGCTCGTTACGATGGCGCAGTCGCGCAGTGTTCGCGGATCTGTGTGACGAGCGCGTCGCCGAACGCCTCGAGTTTCGCGTCGCCGATGCCATAGATCCCGCGCAGCTCGTGAAGCGTCGTCGGGCGCATCCGCGCAAGCTCGCGCAGGGTCTTGTCGCTGAAGATGACGTAGGGCGGCACGCCTCGGTGCTCGGCCTCCGAGCGGCGCCATTTGCGCAGCGACTCGAAAAGCTCGCGGTCGTGCGCAACGAGCGGCTCGAGCGGAGCGTTTGCCGTGGTGGAGCGCGCCGCTTTGTCCTTCTTTCGCGCCGCCGGCTGCCGCAGCTTCACCTCGACAGCGCCTTTCATCGCGTCGCGAGCACGGGCGCCGAGGTGGAGGACCGGGTATTCGTCCTCAGTCTGGCGAAGGAAGTCCTGCGCGATGAGCTGGTAGATCCATTCGCGCAGTTCGTGCTTCGTCGACGTCTTGAGCAGCCCGAACGTCGACAGCCGTGCGTGGCCACGGTCGCGGATCTTCTCCGTGTCTTCGCCGCGCAGGACGCTCGTGACGTGCCCGACGCCGAATGACTGGCCGACGCGATAGACACACGAGAGAATCTTCTGCGCGATGATCAGCGAGTCGGGGACGCTCTCCGTTTCACCGAGGCAGATGTCGCAGGCGTTGCAGTTTGCCGCTGTGTACTGCTGGCCGAAATACTCCACCAGCGAGCGATGCCGGCAGGCGGCCGCGGAACAGTAGCGATCGAGATCGCGCACATGACGCATCGCCGCATCGACGAAGACCGGATCGGGCTCGATGCCTTCGCCTCCGCGCTCGATCATCGTCCGCCAGACGATGGCATCGGCGGCGGAGTAGAGCATCACGCACTCGGCTTCGAGGCCATCGCGCCCGGCTCGACCGCTCTCCTGCTGGTAGTGCTCGATCGATTTCGGCATGCCGGTGTGGAGCACGAAGCGGACGTTGGAGCGGTCGATGCCCATTCCGAAGGCGACGGTGGCGACGACCAGGTCGCACTTCTCCGTCGCGAACTGTTCCTGCGCTCCGCGCCGCTCTTCAGGTGAGAGACCGGCGTGATAAGCGACGGCGTTGACCCCTTTGCGCCGCAGCTTTTCGGAGAGCGAATCGACGTCGCGCCGGCGGATGCAGTAGATGATGCCGGCCTCGCCTTGATGCCGCCCCACGACGTCGAGCACCTGCTCCCATTCTTTCGTGCGAGGGAGAACGCGATAGGTGAGGTTCGGCCGGTCGAAGTCGCCGACGAGCTCGATCGGATCGTGGAGCGAGAGCTGCTCGATGATGTCCTGCCGCACTTTCGGCGTCGCTGTGGCCGTGTACGCATGCACGGACGCCTCGGGGAACGTTTTGCGCAATTCGCGAAGCTGGCGGTACTCGGGACGGAAATCGTGGCCCCAGTGGCTGATGCAGTGCGCTTCGTCAATCGCGAACGTCCGAACGTTCGCGCGTTTGAGCAAATCGCGAAAACTGCCCATGGCCAGGCGCTCAGGCGATGCAAAGAGCAGCTTGATCTTGCCGTCGAGCACGGCGCGCTCAATCTCGCGCTGCTGGTCGCTGCGCTGCGAGCTGTTGAGCTGGCCCGCGGCGACGCCACACTCGCGCAAGCCATCGACCTGATCCTTCATCAGCGAGATAAGAGGCGAGACGACGACCGTGACGTGCTCGCTGAGCAGTGCGGGAGCCTGGTAGCAGAGCGACTTGCCGCCGCCGGTCGGCATCACGACAAGCGAGTCGCGCCGCTCGAGCGTGGCGAGCATGGCTTCCCGCTGCAACGGACGGAACGAATCGTATCCCCAATGATGGGAGATGAGGTCGCGGAGGCGATCGAGCACCGGAGGCATGGTACCGCGGGGGTGGGGTGTAGGGAGTAGGGGGTGGAGGGTGGGAGTGGGGAACGGGGTTCGGGACTCGGGAGTCGGGAGTCGGGAGTCGGGAGTCGGAGATCGAAGCCTGGAGCGTCGGGAGCTCGAAGCCCGGTGTGTGTCGAAGCTTTCTGCTTCACTCCCACTCCCCACACCCTACTCCCCACTCCCATTCCGACACCCGACTCCCGACCCGCGACTCCCGAGCAACTATAATCGCCCGCTCATGCATCCTCTCCGCGCGACGGCGCGCTATGTCCGGGCAATCGAATCAACCGCAGAACTTCTCTCCAAGCTCCGAATCGAGTCGATGTTCGTCGGCAGCGTTGCGCGCGTTGCGTGGCTTGGCGGCATGATCGACGGCGGATCGATCGACGTCCTCGCACTGATGCAACCACAACAACAGAATCAGGTTGCGATGATGGCGAATAACCGCGGCTTCCGCGTCGACCGCGACGAGATCGAGCAGACCGAGGAGCTCGACCTCGTTCCGTTGATGTGGGTCGACGAAGAGGGCGATGTTCGCGTGCACGTACTCGTGGCCAGCAACGCGCTCTACGCGCGCATGTTCGCGAACGCGCGTACGATCGAGCTCCATACCGCGACCAACCCCCGGGAGATTCGCGTTCCTGCCGCCGAGGATCTGGCGCTGCTGCTCAGCATGTCGGACGAGCTGGACGATGTGCGTGTCCTTGCCGCCGGCGAATCGTTCGACCGGAGTGCATTCAACGAGAAGCTGGTATCGATCGGGTTGCGGGAGCGTGTGCTGTGAACGTCATCGATACGCAAGTGGCCTTCGACGCCGCGATGGCGCGCGTTGCCGCGCAGCCGGTCGTCGCGCTCGACACCGAGGCCGATTCGCTGCATTCGTATTTCGACAAGGTCTGCCTGATCCAGATGTCGATTCCCGGCGAGGACATGATCATCGATCCTCTGTGCAAGATCGATATCGCGAAGTTCGGCGAGATCTTGGCAAATCGCGAGATTACGAAGATCCTGCACGGCGCCGATTACGACCTGCGCATCCTCAACCGCGACTTCGGCTTCACGATCGCGAATCTGATCGACACGATGGTCTGCTCGCAGCTACTCGGCTACGAGGCCTTTGGTCTGGCCGCGCTGCTCGACCGCCATTTCGGTTTCAAGGTCGACAAGAAGCATCAACGCGCTGACTGGGCGATGCGTCCGCTGCCACCCGACATGCTCGAATACGCGGCCACCGATACGCGGCATCTGATCGCACTGGCCGGACGTCTCCGCGATGAGCTGACCGCGCTGGGCCGGTGGGAGTGGGCGGTGGAGGAGTTTGGCAGGCAGGAACAGATCCGATTCAACGAGAAGGATGGCGACGAGGAGCCGTTCCGCCGGCTCAAGGGGCTCGGTGCCCTCGACCGTCGTTCGCTGGCCGTTGTTCGCGCGCTCTACGATTTTCGCGACGGTCTGGCCCGCGAGGCCGACCGCCCGCCGTTCAAGATCTTCGGCAATGATCTGATCTTCGAGATCGCCCGGATCAAGCCATCTTCGACGCAGGATTTCAACAGCATCAAGGGTGTCTCCGGGTATCACCGCGGCCGCTTCGGACGCGACATCGTTCGCCTGGTGAAGGAAGCGATGGCGATTCCCGACGAGGAGCTGCCGGAGAAGTCGGAGTCGAAGACCTGGCTGCGTGACCGCGAGATGGAAGCGCGCATCGACCGGATGAA
>DATLVW010000280.1:0-4875 GCA_035577085.1 Thermoanaerobaculia bacterium | reverse complement strand
AATGGATGCCCAGCGGGCAGACGCACTGCCTGTCCGCTACGCAGGGCTCGACGACATCGTCAACCGCGTTCCGGTGAGCGTGGTCTGGGAGATTACGCTCGCCTGCGACCTTGCCTGCAGCCATTGCGGTTCCCGCGCCGGCACCCGGCGGCGCGACGAGCTAAGTACTGCCGAGGCGCTCGACCTCGTCGATCAGATCGCGGAGCTTGGCGCGCGCGACGTCGGCCTGATCGGCGGCGAGGCCTATCTGAGGAAGGACTGGCTCGAGATCGTTGCCGCGATCCGCGCCACCGGGATGCGCTGCGACCTGCAGACCGGGGGCCGCAACCTCAGCGAGGAGCGTGTCGCCAGCGCTGCCGCCGCGGGACTGTGTGGCGTCGGAATCTCGATCGACGGCATTGGCACGACCCACGACAAGCTGCGGGGCGTGACCGGTTCGTACGATCTCGCGCTCGCGGCGCTGCGCCGAGTCCGCGCGCACGGCCTCTCCTCCGCCGTCAACACTCAGATCAACGCCTATACGCTGCCGCAACTGCGCGAACTAATGGACGTGATCATCGAGGCCGGCGCGACCAACTGGCAACTCGCCATCACGACCGCCATGGGCAATGCCGCCGATCACCCCGACATGCTGCTGCAGCCCTGGCAGATGCTGGACGTGATGCCGCTCCTCGCCGAGCTCGCCGTCGAGGGCCGCGAGCGCGGCCTCTTCCTGCAGCCGGCGAGCAACATCGGCTATTACGGCCCCTATGAATCGGTCATCCGCAACGTGCTCGACCCGGAAATCTATTTTCACGGCTGCAACGCCGGCGACACGGTGATGGGAATCGAAGCGGATGGCACGATCAAGTCCTGCCCAGGCCTCGGCAGCGCCTACGCCGGCGGCAACGTCCGCGAGACGCGGCTGCGCGAGATCTGGGAGAAGTCCGAAGTGATGGCCTTCAACCGCCGACGCACCGTCGACGATCTATGGGGCTTCTGCCGCACCTGTTACTACGCCGAGACGTGCATGGCCGGCTGCACGTGGACCTCGCATGCGCTTATGGGCCGGGCCGGCAACAACCCGATGTGCCATCACCGTGCGCTGGAGATGGACCGCCAGGGCCTGCGCGAACGGCTGGTCAAGGTGAAAGACGCCCCCGGCCGCTCGTTCGATCACGGCGAGTTCGAGATCGTGGTGGAGCCGGTGCCGGCGCGCGCCGCGGACGGGATCGTCGTCAATGGCTGAAAGTGGCCGCATCCCGGTTCCTCTTCGCCTCTGCCGCGACTGCCGACGCTTCGTGTGCGTGGACGATCGGGAGGATTGTGTTTTCTGCGGTACCGATCTGGACGCGGCGGACGCCGAACACGAGGCGAACGTGATGGAGATGCGGCGGGCGGCGCAGGCGCTGCGCGAAGCGCTGGCGGAACGCGGCTGAGCCGCTGCGCGTGGGCCGCGTCGTCGACGCATAGCAACGACCTGCAGCAAGATCTTCGGCGCGCGATTGTGGAGCCTGCGGCGAATGAGTCACCTTATGCTACGGGTAGGGAAACCACTCCTAGTCACAGAAAGGGGAAGCACAACATGAATCGAATCGCTCGATCTCTGCTCGCAATCGCCCTCACTCTCGCCGTCATCGCGCCGCTCGGCGCACAAACGAAGACTCGCCTCAACATCGACGATCCGGCCTTCAACGTAAAACTGTACGAGAAGGCGGTTCAGGCGCTGAAGGACCGCGACAAGGATCCCAATCACAAAGACGATCCGAACACGCCTTCGAAGAACGGCTACAAGTATTTTGAGGAGATGCACAACGGCGTCGGCGCGATGTCGACCTGCCAGCACCAAAACGAGATCTTCCTGACCTGGCACCGCGCGGTGCTGCTCCAGTACGAGAAAGCGCTGCAGGCCACCTATCCGGGCGAGACCGACAACCTGATGCTCCCCTACTGGAACTGGGGCGTGAAGCCGAGCGGCAAGTACTACCCGGCCGCCTACGAGCAGCCAAGCTCTCCGCTCTACGACAAGAACCGCGATCCGGAGACCCCGGAGAAGCCCTACACGAACGAACAACTGCGCACGATGATGCTCAAGACGACCACGTGGAGAGGCTTCAGCGGCGGCGAGTGCAGCGTCGGGACGTGCAGCGACGGCAAGCCCTGCGCGGTGTGCACACCCAAGTTCGGTGCCTTCGAATCGCCCTACCACAACATCATGCACAACTGGACCGGCGGATGGATGACGGACGACAAGACCGCGGCCAAGGATCCGATCTTCTGGTCGTTTCACGCCTACATCGATCTCGTATTCGACTGCTGGCAGAAGACACAAAAGATCACCGACGTCGGCTGCCCGGACTGTCCGCTCCGCGCCCTGCCCGGCA
The DNA here is from genome assembly GCA_035577085.1 of Thermoanaerobaculia bacterium. Classification (GTDB taxonomy): domain Bacteria; phylum Acidobacteriota; class Thermoanaerobaculia; order Gp7-AA8; family Gp7-AA8; genus JADGNZ01. The sequence continues at coordinate 2,512 of DATLVW010000280.1, read as the reverse complement.
ATCCGACTGCCAAGGACATGAAAAGCACCGCGGCCCTCGGTTACACCTACGACTTCAGGGACACCGCCTGCGCCGAGCCGGGGCTGAACGCCAGGCCGAAGGTCCTCGCGATGGCGAGCCGCCAGAAGAAGTCCACTCCCTACGTCGTCGACCTCACCATCCCGCGGCCGTCCTTCGTCACCGCGCACGTGCGGCTGGAAGGGCTGCCGGTGTTCGCTGACTACAACTACAGCGGCCGCGTGTTCCTTTACCCCGCCACGGTTACGCTCGCCTCGAGCGACGCGGACTTCCGCAAGAAGTACCAGGTCGATCGTTTCGCGGTCTGGGGCCTCGGCGATACCGAACACGCCCCGCATCACGAAGCGGCGGTCACCGCGGACGTCGACGCATCGACCGAGCTCGATTACCTGGCCAAGAAGGAGCCGGGAGCAAAGTGGAAGATCGCCGTGGTCGTCGACAAGCCGTCAGCGCAGTACGAGAGCACACGCAAGAATGCCTCGGCCGAGGTGCAGCGCGAGATCACGTTCGACCACGTCTCCGTCATCTACGACCGCGACTACGCGAAGGAGCAGCAATGAGCGACCCGATCGATCCGAAGAGCCTCGCCTACCGCCAAACGTGTTTCGAGATCCACATCCGCCCGATGATGCGGCTCATCGATCACGATCACATGCTCTACCTCGCGCCGGAGGGACAGACCCTGGATCTCTTCGACTACGACACGGTCAAGCAGCACGCCGATGCGATTCTGGAGCGCCTGCAATACAACATGCCCACCATTCGCTACGGCGGCCTGTGGCCCGCGGAGTGGATCCTGCTGTTCGAGCGCTGGATGAAGGAGAAGTTCCCACGGCTCGACAAGTACAAGGGGACGTACAAGGTGGTCATCGATGGCAAGGGGATGGTGGTGCTGACGGGAACATTCGCGACGATCCGGAAGCGCGATCGAATCTGGTTCGAGCGGTTCACCACGAGCGACTCGCCACGCAAGTATCACGTGTACCGAGAGCCGGGAAGCGGAGATCCAAACGTGCAGCAGATCACGATCGATGAGAGGTTTCCGCGGGTGTATGGGACCGTAATCGTGAACGACTCGGACGGAAGGCACGAGCTGGCGATTCCGTAGAGGGGTGGAGGACGGGCAAGGTTGCCTGTCCTCCAGATTAGCTCGTTCCCGTGCCGAAACCGGGCACGAGCAACCCCTGGCGAACCCTGCACCACAGAGACACAGAAGTAGCAGAGCAGAGTTTCAACTCTGCGTCCTCAGTGTCTCTGTGGTGCATTTTTGTCCGGCCGCGCGACGCAGGTTTTTGCCGCGCGGGCTCCAGACACTCCCCACAAACCATCGGGCGCGGTGTCTATCGATCATTCCGATCGATCCATTGAAGGAGCAGGACCGTGACTGAAGAACGCTCGTTTCTCAACGATGGTGGTGTGTATGTTTCGAACACTCGGGTTGTGATTCAGGGGACGACCTATGCGACGGCGAACATCACTTCGGTTCGCAAACACATCGTTCCGGCGAAGAACGGGTGCGCTGTTGTCTTCGTTATCTTCGGCGCTTTGGGAGTTCTTGGCGGACTGGCTTCCGTACTCGGCGGGAACGGCGACGAGCGATGGGCGACGCTCGTCCTCTTCGCGATTCTTCTGATCATCGGAATCTTCTGGCTCCGATCCCTTCATCCGACCTATCACCTCATGCTCGCCACGGCGGCCGGCGAGCGGCAGGGAATGACGTCGAATGATGAAGGAGTCGTCGATCGCGTGACCGCGGCCGTCGCCGACGCTATCGTGCATCGCGGGTAGCGCGGCCAGCGTGCCACCTTTCCAGCTTCACCGTGTCTTCCCTCTCGGGAGGATCTTCCATGGCGGTGCTTTCCTTGATTGCAGCAGTGGTTGGGATCGTCTTGCTGCTTCTTCTGTCCTGGATCGTCTTGCGAGGGTCGCGACGTTTGATCGCCGTTGAGGCAACACAATCGCGTGAGGAATCGCGCGCTGAGGCGATCGCATTGCGTCAGGAGCTGACGGCGGCGATGGGTACGCTCGCAACGTCCTTGCGCGCGGACGCCAACACAGCACGCGTCGAGGCAGCAGAGAACAGGCGATCCCATCGCGAGGAGATCACGCGAACGCTCGACTCGTCGAGTCAGCGCGTGATCGCGGCGGTGTCGGACCACGGCACGACGCAGCGTCAGGACCTGGAAGCGATTCGAGCTCAGGTCGTGATGCTGACCGAGTCGAACGAACAACGCATCGGCGACGTGCGGCGAACCGTTGACGAGCGGCTCAAGGAAATCGCTGCCGGGAACGCGCGGGAGCTTCAGGAGATGCGCGCGACCGTCGACGAAAAGTTGCAGGGAACGCTCAATCAGCGTCTCGGTGAATCGTTCGCCCTCGTCACGCAGCGACTGGAGGAAGTTCACCGCGGTTTCGGTGAGATGCAAGCGCTCGCAACCGGCGTCGGTGACTTGAAGAAAGTCCTCTCGAACGTGAGAAGCCGTGGCATCTGGGG
>DATLVW010000279.1:0-6892 GCA_035577085.1 Thermoanaerobaculia bacterium | reverse complement strand
GTGGGGGGTGGGGAGTCGGGAGTGGGGGGTGGGTTGCGTTCGTTTACGACTCCCGACTCGCGACCCCCGAATCCCAACCGATCAAGCCGACGGCCAATCTTGACCGGCCTCCCGATCCCATCGGAACCGAGAGGCCGGCCTACGCAGCAGTCTTTGGGCCTTCGCTGTCGCTCTACTGCCAGCAGCTTATTTTCCCAATGCTGGATCGTGGGCGCCGTGTTCTGCTTTCGCGGCGACTTCCGCCTTCGCCGAAGGAATGCCTGCTCTTCGAGCGCCGAAGCAGCCCTTCTGCCCGCCGGCGGTTTCATACCCCTGTGCGCCGGCCATCCAGCTGCCAGAGAGGTTTGCGGCGTACACGAGATTGGCTACGTCGCTGAACGTCCAGGCGACGAGACCCTCGACCTGAAACCACCTTCCGTTGTGAACGAAAGGACTCGAGGTCCACGTCCCGTCAGCGTTAAACGTTTGGGTGAAACTCCCGGTAATGGAACCATCACAGCCCCAGTCCGTCGTGACCGTCCACGCACCGACAACATTCGCCATAGAGACCTCCTTCTGTATGGTTGCTTTGCGGTTTAGTCCGCAGGTACGGAAGATAAGTTCACGCTTTCGGTTTGACAAGCCATCGGGAATGGCATCAGCGCAAAAGAATGGAAAGGACGTCGGCAGCTTTCGGCGAAACTTCAGATGAGATGACGTATCCGCACGGTTCCGCAGAACTCGGGAAAGCTCACAACTCCCGGTCTCTACTCACAACCAGCAACGTCACGTCATCGGCCAGCGGCGCGTCACCCATGTGATCGAACACCACGGCTTCGATGGCACTGGTCAGGGCGTCGGCGTCGTCGCCGTGCATTTCTGACAGACGTTTCCTCACGTGATCGAGGCTCCCCAGGTCCTGCCCCTCTTCGTTCTCCGCCTCGGTCACTCCATCCGTGAAGAGAATCAGGGAGTCGCCCGGTGCGAGTTGCAGCATGTGACTACGGAAATCGGCACGCGTCACGATTCCCAGTACGAGATCCGTTTCGCCCAACTCTTCGGCACCATCGCTGCGCAGCCAGAGCGGCGGCGTGTGGCCGGCGTTCGCGTATTCGATCACGCCCGTGGCCAGGTGCAGTCGTCCGAGAAAAAGCGTGACGAACTTCGACTGCGGCAGCGTGTCTTTCAACGCATCGTTCAGTTGTGAAACCAGCGCGGCCGGTGTTGGATCGTTCTTGCAGAAGATGCGAAACGATGCCTGCAGGCCGGCCATCATCAGACCAGCAGTGATCCCCTTGCCGCTGACGTCGGCGATGACGAAATAGATCCGGCCGTCAGGGCGGCGAACGAAGTCGTAGTAGTCGCCGCTGACCGTTCGGCAGGGCCGGTTCGCGCCAGAGAACGTGTAGCCTTCGATGCCGGACGGCGCAGGCGGAAGAAGGCCGCGTTGAATCACAGAGGCGGTCTTCAGCTCCTCGTCCATGATGCGCTTCTGGATCGCTTCCTCGCGAAGACGGGTCGTTTCCAGCTTGATCGCCGCGAACCGCGCGATCTGCGCAACGAGGCGCACATCCTCCTCGGAGATCTTTCTCTGCGTGAAGAGATAGTCGACGTAGAGAACGCCGACGACGGCATCGCCGATCATCAGCGGCGCGCAGAGAATGGAGCGGATGCCCTGCATGATGATCGACTGCGCGCGGCTCAGCTTCTCGTCGACGCTGACGTCCATGAATGCCAGCGCCTTCTTCTCCTCGACCACTTCGCTCAGCACCGTATGGCTGATGCGAAGCTCCGACGAGTCGCTGCGGTCCTGCCGGCGCACTTCGACATTGACGAAGGATTTGCCGTCCGGGCCGAGTAGTCCGAGGGCCGCGCGCGATGCCTCGGTGTGCTCCAGAACTCTGTCGACGATGAAGCCGAAAAGCTCCTCGGTGGGACGGTCTTCGATGAGCTCCCGCGCCAGCAGGTTGAGCGTCTTGAGCTTGGCGAGATCGCCCGTGTCGGACCTGCCGCCCGGCTGCTCGATCTCGTTTACAGGGATCGAGATGGTCATGCTCGGCGAAGTGTCGGCCACCGCGAGCATCCGGTCGGTGTTGTGCTCGGCCGTCTCGAAGACGATCTCCGTGTCGCCCAGCCGGATCCGGTCACCAGTTCGCAGCGGATGATCGCGCTCCATACGCGCACCGTTCAGGTAGGTGCCGTTCGCGCTGCCGCAATCCTTGAGAATCCACGCACCTCGCTCGACGATGATCTCGGCGTGCTTCCGGGAGAGATAACGATCCTTGATCGGAATCGAGCAGTCGGACGCGCGGCCGATCGAAATGGCCGTGCCTTGCAACTGTTGCCGGAAGGGCGAGAACAGCGGCGAATAGACCGTGACCTCAGCGCGAGGGGCGATGGGTTCCATAGTGGGTCGCAGGCTTTGAAGCGAGCGGGCATTGTAACTGAGGTTGCCGGGTAGCGCGGCTGCCTGACTCGCGCATGGTACGTTTCCACCGTGACCGCAGACGCTTCGCCCGAAACGTACTTCCAGGAAATCGAGGCGCACTTCGCCCTTCGGCGCGGCACGCCGTTCATCCTCAACGCGAAGGACTGGGCGTTGATGAAGAAGTGGCGCGAGGAGGGAGTGCCGCTACCGGTGGTGATCGAAGCGATTGACGCCGTCTTCGAACGGAATGAGACCAGCGGCCGGAAGAAGGTCATCTCCAGCCTCAGCTATTGCCGACACTCGATCAAAGAATTGTGGGACGAGCGACGGACGCTCTATGTCGGTGGCGGCGAGGTAACGCCGGAATCCGGCCCCGAAGCGTTGCTCGACGCGCTGGCCGTGCAGTTGGAAGCATCGGAGATCGCTGCGCCGTTCGGTGCCCGCGTCCGCGCGCTGGCTTCCGAAAAGAGCGTCCCGAAGATCGAGGAACGGCTCATCGACCTCGAGCGCGAGCTGATCGATGCATTCATCGCCGCTGCGCCATCCGAGATTGAAGCGATCCGTGCCGACATTGCCACCGCCCTCGCAGACGCGCCGAAACTCGACGCGAAGACACGAGCGCGGACGGAAGAAGCGAACCTGCGGCGATTGGTGCGCGAGAAGTTCGGACTCCCTCGGCTGACGTTGTTTTGAATGAACCACAGAGACACAGAGGACACAGAAATGAGCCTTCTCTGTGTCCTCTGTGTCTCTGTGGTGGGAAGCTCCTACCGCGAAATCGCCCGATCCACCTGCTCCATCACCCCTGCCGCCGCACGCCCGCTCACGGGCGACTCGGCGCCGGCGCCGAGTGTCGGATCGACGATCGCGCAGGCGGCGAGCACTCTCTGCGGATCGTTCCCGGCGCCGCGCGCGCAGGCTGCACCACGCAGTGCGAGCAGGCGCGCGGAGGTTCGCGCCAGCGCTCCAGCGTTGACCGCCGAGAACGGATTGACGCGCCTCGTGACCGGGTCGACCTGGTAGATACCGAGGGCGATGGCGCGGACGATCTCGTCACGGCCGGGAGTTTCGCTCACATCGACGGCGATCGGCGGCGTGGCCAGATTCGCGGCGAAGCGCACCGAGGCCACCTTCCAATACATCAGCACGGCCAGATCGCCGCGCGTTACCGACTCGCTCTCGATGGCGCGGCGGAACTGCGAAGGCATGTTCGACTCCGCATAGTTCTGCTTGATCTCGTCGAGGCGCGCGGCGAATCGCCGGTCGCGTTTTGCCAGACGCTCGTAGCGCGCGATCGCAGACTCGTAGCGCCCACGATTGAGCTCGATCTCCGCCAGCGCTTCCTGCACTTCCGAACGATCGGCGTCGGCACCTTTCAGCAACGGATCGAGCGTGACCAGTCCTTCGTCGTACTTATGCTGCCCGACGAGCTTCTGCGCCAGCAGAATGCGCGCTCCGTTCCCCTCGGGGTTGATCGAGAGCGCATCGCGAAGGAGCCGAACCGCGTCCTCGTCCGGCGCGGCCAATGCGGCGCCATACAGTTGATCAAAGAGCGCTGTCCGCAGCCCGGCGATGCGCTCGGCAACGAAGTCCGGCGCACCGGGACGCGTCGTGAGGTCGCGATAGATGTTGTACGCCTCACGCGACCGTTTCTCGACGATAGCGATCTCCGCGGCGTAAACCAGCGCGGCGGTGTAGTGCGGATGATGAGCACTTGCACGCTCCACGATCGGACGGGCGGCGTCGGTCTTTCCCTCCCGCAAGTCGATCGCCGCTTCGGCAAGTTGCGCCGGTACATAAGCCGGCTCTTTGGTGCGAATCGTCTCGAGCCGCTTGCGCGCTGTTGTGTAATCGCCCGCGAGAATCGCGTGCCACGCCTCATCGAACCGTTTGGCATCTGCCGGCGCAGGCTGTGCGTCATAACCGGTTCGTGGATCGATGATGAATCGGTCGCCTGCCTGCGGCGCAGACGGTGCAACAACCGGCGGCGCCGGCGCACAGCGTCCCAGTACAACCGCTGCCGTAATCAGAAGGAAAATCGTCCTCGTCTTCAATCGCTGCCCTCACTCATTTCCGCCAACCGCATCGCGGCTGGAAAGGGATCGTCACATGACGTTACGTCAATCCACTGCACATTGCGCTCCGACCGCAGCCATGTCATCTGTCGTTTGGCATACGCGCGTGTACGCCTCCGCGTTTCAGCGATCGCGGCATCGACATCGATTTCCCCGCTCATGACTGCCGCGGCCTCAGCGTATCCGATCGCGCCGAAGGGGCGTGCCGTTCGCGGAAACTGCGTCAGCAGGCTGCGTGTCTCGTCGATGAGTCCGGCCGCATACATCGCCGTGACCCGCTCGTCGAGCCGTTCGACGAGGCGGCTTCGCTCCATCTGTAAACCGATCTTCGTGGCCGCCATCTCTTCCGTCCCGCCACTTCCGGGGCGCTCCCATTCCGAGATCGGCCGTCCGCTGGTCAGCCAGACCTCAAGAGCGCGCTCGACTCGGTGCCGGTCCGCCGACGCAATTCTTTTACCACTTTGCGGGTCAACCTTCGAGAGCCAGCGATGCAGCCGTTCTGCTCCGCGCGGACGTACCGCGATGCGGCGAAGGCGCTCGCGAACCACGGCGTCGCGCGCAGGCATAGGTGGCAACCCGTGCAGCAGTGCGCGCAGATAGAAGAACGTCCCTCCGACGAGGATCGCGCGACGGCCGCGGGCGGCGATTTCCTCGCACGTCGTCCGCGCGAGGGTTGCGTATGCCGAGGCGTTGAACTCGGCGTTGGCATCGACGATGTCAAACAGGTGATGCGGCACCCGCCCCCTCGCCTCGGCTGACGGTTTCGCGCTCCCGATATCGAACCCGCGGTAGATCTGCACGGAGTCGTAGTTGACGATCTCTCCGCCTAGGGATTCGGCTAGACGCAGAGCGAGGTCGGACTTGCCGACTCCCGTGGGGCCGGCGATGACGATCGCAGCGTTAGTCACCTGCGCAGGCGTCACTTTCGTACGCGCGTCATGTGCGTCCGATCATCTTCGCGGCTCAGGACACTGCGGAGGTGCTGGCGGCAATAGATGGCGCCCTTCTCGATCGGAGCCTTGCAGGTCACGCAACGGTTCTTCGTGACAACCTTCGCTCCCCCCTCCATGAGCCGGAAAACGATGCCGGCGGCGACGAGAAGACCGCCGAGGATCAGCGCCTTCTCGAGCATGGCGGGGGCGAAGTAGTCGACGAACGGCGCCTCTTCATAGGTCTGCTGGAGTACGTACAGGATCACCACGAGAAGAATGATCCAGAGCCCTAGGCGCAAGAGGGTCGATGACATGCGAAAAAATCACTGTAGGACGCTCATCGCGGAGTGTCAAATTGCCGATGCACCACCAAGTGGCCGGGCAGGAAATCGAGATCGATCGTCCCATCGCGAGCGGTGATCCATGTTCGCACGCCGTGTGCGCGCAACGACTCGACGACCGCGGGATGCGGATGCCCGAACGTGTTGTGCAATCCGCACGAAATGAGAGCAATACGCGGCTGTACTGCGTCGAGAAGAGAGGTTGTGGTCGAGGTCCGGCTACCGTGGTGACCAACTTTGAGCACGTCCGCCTGGATGTCCTGCGATGCAAGCGACTCCTCGGCGTCGCGCTCGACGTCACCGGTCAGTAGCGCTTTCCATCGGCCGATTGTCGCGAGCAGAACGACCGAGCTGTTGTTCTCCGGCGAGTGCTTGAACGTGCGATCGGCGACGAACGCGCGAAGCGTCATCGGCCCAACCCCGCGTGTCTCTCCATCTCGGACGAGATGAATCGGGATTGATCGGAGAGAGCACGCTTCCAGAACGCGTTGCGCACAGTCGCCGCGAAAACGCCGCGGAGAGATCCACATGCTGCCGACGTCGAGGTTGGCGAGCACCGCCGGCAGGCCGCCGCAGTGATCCGGATGCACGTGCGTCAGCACGGCGACGTCGATCCGGCGCACGCCGCGGTCGAGGAGCATCGGCAGCAATTCACTCTCGCCGAAATGCGCATCGCCAAGCCGGCCGCCGGCGTCGATCAGGACGACGTGCTTGGGCGACCGAAGCAGCAGCGAATCGCCCTGACCGACGTCGAGCATCGTCAAACGCGGCGTTGCGACATCCTGCCGTGCGACGGCGATTGCACCGCCGATGGGAATCAGCATCGCAGCCAAAATCGCGAGTGCGCGGATCCGGCCTCGCAGAAACGCGACCGCGAGAATCGCAGCCACATAACCGGTCACGAGCGCGATCAGCGGCGGCGCGGCGAAGAAGCCCCAGACCGGCGCCGCCACTCCGTTGACGAAGGTGCAGAGCTGGTGCAGAAACCCCAGCGCTGCGAAGAGCGCGTCGCACGGAATGGCGCAGATCGCCATCGACAGCACGAGCATCGCGAAAACGATCGGCGTCAGCAGCATCGTAATCACCGATCCGCCGAGCGCGTACTGGTGAAAGTGGAAGAGCGTCAGCGGCGTGATC
>DATLVW010000278.1:0-2181 GCA_035577085.1 Thermoanaerobaculia bacterium | reverse complement strand
AGCACTCGATGTTGCAGCGGTCGGCCGGATGGATCTCGACGTGGTACGGCCCACCGTACGCGACGCCATCGCGTACGCCGCGCAGAATCTCCTGCTTGTCGGCAGCGGTGAGGTATTTCCAGCCAAGTTCAGACATGCGGTTGCCGGTGAGAACCCTAGCATTGGGACACACGTTCCCATCTGTGTCTATCTGCGTAATCTGCGGATAAAAAAACCTACTCGTATCGCAGCGCCTGAATCGGATCGAGCTCCGATGCCCTCGCGGCCGGATAGATCCCCGACACCAACCCCACAGTGATCGAGACGCCGCACGACAGCAGCAGCGAGCTCACCGTAATCACCGTTGGCCATCCCGCGTACGCAGCCACGAGGCGCGCCAGGATGATGCCGATGATGATGCCGGAGATGCCGCCGATCAGGCTGATGGTGAACGACTCGATCACGAACTGGGCGCGGATGTCCCTCTTGCGCGCTCCGATGGCGCGGCGGATTCCGATCTCGCGCGTACGCTCCATCACCGAGGCCAGCATGATGTTCATGATGCCAATGCCGCCGACGAGGAGGGAGATGCCGGCGATCGAGCCCATCACGATCGAAAAGATCCTCTGCGTCTGCCGGCTCTGTTCGAGCAGCGCCTCCGGCACCACGATCTCGTAGTCGTCCGCGCCGCCGTGCAGCCGCTCCAGCAACGGACGGATGAGCGTCGCGGCGTCGCGCGTGGACGCGCCTTCCTTCAACTCCACGAGCAGCTCATCGACCGGCGCATCGAGTGGATCGCGGTCGAACTTGCGCATCGCCGTCGACACCGGAATCCAGATCTCCTGCGCGTTCGATGCGACCGGAACGTCCTTCGACGATGCCGATCCCGGCTCGTCGCCGGTGAAGAGACCGATCACTTCCAGCCAGACATCATTGACCTTGAGATGCTTGCCGATGGCCGGGCCGTAGCCGAAGAGACTGCGGCGCACTTCCTGGCCGATGACGCAGACCTGCGCGTACTCCTGCTCGTCGCGCATGTCGAACATGCGTCCCTCAGCAAGCGACACCGTGGCCACGCGCGGATAGCGCCAGGAGATGCCGAGGACTTTCGCCTTGGTCTTGGTGCCGGGGGCGATGATCTTGTACGGCTTCACCTCGACGCGCGGAAGGACCATCTCGACGCCTGGCACCGCCTCGCTGATGGCCTCGCCATCGCGCAACGAAACGCCGAGCGATTTCTTGCGTAGCTCGGCACGCTCTTCCGGCTTGACGGTCTTGGCGCGGACGATGACGTTGCGAAGTCCGAGGCGCCCGATCGCTTCGAGCGCCTTCTTCTCGCCCCCCGCGCCGATCGACAGCATCGCGATCACGGCCCCGACGCCGAAGATCATCCCCAGCATCGTCAGCGCCGTCCGCAGCTTGTGCGTGGCCAGGTTTTGCAGCGCGGTGGTAAAGGTTTCAGTTCCGGTCATTTTGAAAAAACCTTCACCACAGAGGCACAGAGGTCACAGAGAAAACCCCTGTGTCCTCTGTGTCTTTGTGGTTGCCTTTGTTTACTGACCACGCGGCAACCAAGCAAGCCATCACTCATCCTTCTCCTCGGTCGGATCGCGCAGTGCAATCTCATCGCCGTTCTTTAATCCCTTCATCACAACGACACGCCCCGCAGACGACGAACCGATCTCGATGACGACCGGCTCGAACTTGCCGCGCCGCTTGCAGTAGACGAGCTTCTTTCCCTGCTTTTCGAAGATGGCCTGGCGCGGGATCGAGAACGCGCTCTGGCGGTCTTCGACATCGAGCACAGCGCGGACGCGTGCGCCCGGCTTCATCATCGACGGATCGGTCTTGTCGAGCGTGATCGTCGCGCCGAAGTACTGCACCGGCACCCGCGGGAAGCGCGGCCGGGCCAGTTTGTCGACCTGCGTGATTTTGCCGGTGATCACCGAGCCCGGCTTCCCTTCGACCGACAATGTCGCCTTCTCCCCGACAGCGAGACCGGCAGCGTCAGCTTCGAGCACGAAGACCTCCGCCTTCATCGAGTTGAGATCAGGAATCTCGCCGATCGGACTGCCCGGCCAGACCGAGTCGCCGACGCGGACGATGTCGCCGCGCCAGTCGTGCTGCAGCACCAGAATGCCGTCATACGGCGCGCGCATCTCCAGCGCGTGCAATCCCTGCTCGGCGTTGCGGATCTTGAGG
>DATLVW010000277.1:0-2214 GCA_035577085.1 Thermoanaerobaculia bacterium | reverse complement strand
CTGGCTTCCGATCGCGCGCGAGAATGACGCATACAACAACCCTTTGCGTCCGCGTTATGCGACGGAGCTCGAGGCGTATCTCGACCCGCAGCGGACGTTTCTTCACACCCTCGACGGTGGCATCGCCGACAACATCGGACTGCGTGGTCCGCTTCACGCGCTGGTCTCCACGGACGCGTTCGTGCAGCCTCAAGACGAGGGCCGTCTCACCGGAATGACGTTCATGCCAATGATCAGCCATGCGCCAGGGATACGTGCGATTGATCGCGTGCTTGTGATCGTGGTCAACGCCGGAGCCTCGGGAGGGGTGAAGATCGACAACACTTCGCGCGAGCCAAAGTTGCCGGTCGTCCTCGGCGGCGTCATCGGAGCACCGATGGACAACTATTCATTCGACAGCCAACAACTGCTGATTCAAACCTTTGTTCCGCGCATTGGCACCGGCGTGCGCTACTACCCGGTCCTGATCAGCTTTCCGATGCTTCGCGACAAGAACCTGCGCGATATCGTCAACAACGTCGGCACGAGTTTCGACGCGTTGACGAACGAACAGCTCAGCGGACTCAAACAAGCCGCCGATGTCCTTGTTCATCAGGATCCCTGCTTCCAGCAATTCATCCGCGACGTCAACGCGCAGCCGACGCCGCCCGGAAGCCCGATCTGTACTTCGGCGCCGCCATTGCCGTGAAACTAAGTTGATCCGCTCGGTTCAGGGATGATTTACTTCGACCTCCGCCCTGACAGCACTCCGGCGAGGACGCCCGAGTGCCCGCGGTCGAGACGACCGCACTCCTTACGACGAAGGAGTGTGGGCGTCTCGCCCGCGGCCATCGGGGCGTCCCGCCTCGATGGTTGGATCCGGCCTGAATCTCGCCCTGCAGTCTCCCCGGCGAAACGGTCAATCCTTTATCACGTCGTCTCAGCGGCCACCGGCGAGATGGCATAAATCCCCGCCCCCACCGCCAGCGCGATGGCTGCGGCGACGAAGTTGAAGGCGTTGAGCGTGAAGAAAAGCGCCAGCGAGATCAGAGTGCCGAGGATGGGTAGCAGGAGGGTGGGGGTCTGGAAACCTTCGTTCAGTTTGCGGAGGCGGGGCACTGCGGCGCAGGTGAACAGATACGTCGTCAATCGCGCGACGGCGGAGAGCATGGCCAGCTTTGCGAATGAGCCGCCGAGGGCGAGGGCGGTGGCGAAGATCACGTGGATGATGATCGCGACCGACGGCGTGCGGAAGCTCGGATGAACGTAGCTCAGCGCGCGCAGGCGAGGGCGGCCGAGGGAGATGGCGTAGAGCATGCGCGAGCCTTCGAGCACCGTGCCGGAGTTCGTACCGGCCATCGATAGCAGTGCGCCGAGGGTGACGATGATCGCGCCGGTGCTGCCGATGAGCGCGGCTGCGGCATCGGCGATCGGCGTGGCAGTCTTCGAGAGGTCGGGCAGCGCCGACATCGCGCCGAGCTGCGCCAGAACGTAGATCGCGGCGATGGCCAGCGTTCCGACCAGCAGCGCGCGCGGCAGCTCCTTGCGCGGATTGCGGAACTCGCCGGCGGGAACGCCCATGTTCTCGAAACCGGCGTAGGCGAAGAGCATGAAGAGCGCGGCGCCGCTCCAGTCGGTGCCGGGTCCGGGCACGTGCATCGACGCCGGAATCGGATTGTGCTTCCAGGCGATGAGCGCGACGACGATGAAGCCGACCAGCGGAATCAGCTTGCCGAGGGTAAAGACGTAGATCGACGCGGCACCGTACTTGACGCCGACGTAGTGAATGGCCGTGAGAATGGCGAGCGAGCCGATGATGACGGCCGCACGCGCGATTGGCGTCCCGAGGGAGGGGAAGATGCGTGCCAGCGAGACGACGAAGCCGTTCGACAGCGCCGCCAGCGACGTGACGCGCGCCAGCCAGTTCATCCATCCTGTCTCGAAACCGATGAAGTCGCCGAACGCGGTCTTCGCGTAGAGATACGCGCCGCCCGGTTCGCTGAAATGGCTCGCAGCCTCCGCGAAGCAGAGCACGAGGATGAACACCGGCAGCGCGAAGATCAGCGGCGCCCAGAGCGAGAACGGCCCGAGGAGTTTGTACGACTCGGTGGGCAGCAGAAACACTCCGCTGCCGACAACGGCATTGATGCACATCGCCACGAGGCCCCAGAAGCCGACAGCGCGGATGAGCTTTTCGGAGCCGGTGTTTTCGGTCATTGTTCTTTTCCTTTGGGG
>DATLVW010000276.1:0-6092 GCA_035577085.1 Thermoanaerobaculia bacterium | reverse complement strand
CACAGACGAGGAGCGATGCCGCCATCGGCCGCAGGGTGGAAGTGAGGTCCGACGGCGACTGGTACAAGGCGCGGATCATCGACGCGAAGAATCACCGGTATCGCGTTCACTACTTCGGCTACGAGGTTGCGGACGACGAGTGGGTCGGGCCCGATGCGTTGCGGCGGACTGGGCAGCGGCCGAGAGCGGGAAGAGCTCGGTAACACTTCGAAAAACGCGGGCGAGCCGACCCCAACGTTGCGCACCTCCGGCATCCTCTTCGCAAATAAAACTGCGGAGGCAAATCACAATGAGAATCCTTTCCCGATTCCTTTCAATGGCGGTTCTCACTGGGATGCTGATCGTCCCGATTTCGGAAGCGCGGACGCGCATCTATCTGCGAATTGGACCGCCGCCGCTCGTGGTCGAGCAGCGGCCAGTGCTGGTGCGGCCCGGTTACGTCTGGCAGCAGGGCTATCATCGCTGGGACGGCAACCGCTACGTCTGGACGAGCGGCGCGTGGGCACGTGCTCCATACCGAAGCGCGGTCTGGGTTCCGGCTCACTGGGTGCACACCCGCCGCGGCTACTACTTCGTAGACGGTCACTGGGCGCGGTAGGCGAACGATTGGACAGAATCAACCACAGAGACACTGAGGACACAGAGGTGATTTCTGTGACCTCTGTGTCTCTGTGGTGCTAATCATGACCGAGATCGTTGAGTCGCATTCGCGGTGCCGCGACCCGTAGCGCGTTGAGTACCGCCAGCACATCGATCACCTCCTGCGCGATCGCTCCCGGCACTGGTGCGAGCCAACCGGCTGCGGCGGCGAGCATGCCGATCATGCTCAGGGTCATGCCGCCGGCGGCGCTTTGCAGGGCGATGCGGCGCATGCGGCGGCCGATGTGAATCAGCTCGTCGACCGCGGCGAGCGACGGTTCCAGCACGACTGCATCCGCTGCTTCGGCGGTGATGTCACTATTGTGGCCGAAGGCGACGCTGACGGTGGCGGCCTCCATCGCCGGCGCGTCGTTGATGCCGTCGCCGAGGAAAAGGGTCGGACCTTTGGCGACCTCGTCGCGGACGATGGCCAGCTTTTCCTCGGGACTCGTTCCCGAGTGAACGTTCTCGATACCGACCAGCGTGGCCAGATGCTGCACCTCGGTGTCGCGATCGCCGGAGACGAGCATCACGCGCGTGACCTGATGATGCGGCATGAGGTGATCGACGAACGAACGGCTCTCCTCGCGCGGAACATCCTGAAAGCGCAGCGTGGCCGCGTATTCGCCGTTGCGAAGGACGAGGCATTCCATCCCGGCGGCATGAGGCGGCAACTGCGCGATGACGCGGTTCGATGTGACCTTCGCGCGCCCGGTGATCTCGACCGAATCGCCGTCGATACGTCCACGCAATCCTTCGCCGGGTCGTTCGCTGATCTCCGACACGTTGACCGCGGCGATCCCCTCGGCGCGCGCAGCTTCGAGGATGCTGATGGCGAGAGGATGCCGCGAGTACTGCTCCAGGCTCGTGGCCAGCCGCAGCGCTTGTTCACGCGTCACGCCGGGCGCGCAGATCACATCGGTCAGCGACGGCCTGCCGTAGGTCAGCGTTCCGGTCTTGTCGAAGATGATCGTCCGGCAGCGGTCGATACGCTCCAGCATCGACGGATTCTTGATGATGATGCCGCGCGATGCGGCAAGCGAGATCGCGCCGATGATCGCCACAGGGATCGCCAGGAGCAGGGGGCAGGGCGTGGCGATCACGAGCACGGCCAGGAAGCGGCGCGGATCGTGGCCGATGATCCATCCGGCGAAGGCGATGACCAGCGCGAACAACGTGTACCAGCCGCCCAGCCGGTCCGCGATTCTTCGCAACCGCGGCCGCTGCGCTTCGGCCTGCTCCATCACCTGCACGATCTTCGCGTAGCGCGAGTCGATTGGCAGCGTGGTGACCCGGATCGTCATCGCGTCTGCGCCGTTGATCGCGCCGGAGAGGACTTCCGATCCGGGCGCTTTCGCGATCTGAAACGGCTCGCCCGTGAGGTACGACTCATCCATCGCGCCGTGTCCTTCGACGACGATTCCGTCAGCAGGACAGACCTCGTGAGGCAGTACGACGAGGCGGTCATCGATTCGCACATCAGCCATGCTGACCTCGGCAATGCCCGATTCCACCAGCCGGTGCGCGCTGCTCGGAACGCGCTTCGCGAGCGCGGAGAGAACCGTAGATGCGCGGCGCGTTGCATAAAGCTCCAGCGCGGTGCCGCCCGAGAGCATCAGAACGATGATGGCGCCGGCGAGGTATTCGCCGAGGATTGCGGCGGTGAGGATGGAGATGCCGGCGAGAGCATCGGACCCGACTTCGAATGCGGCGAGCTTCTTCAGCAGATCGAAGAGGAGCGGCAGGCCGGCGAGGAGCACGGCGATGAGCACCCAGTCGCTGACCCGCGCCGGCGTGCGAACGACGAAGCGGAGGATGAGAGAAGTACTGATACCGAGGAGCGAGGCAAGAGCGATCCAGGTCTCCTTCGAAAGCCTCTTGCGCCCGCCTGGATTGTCGTCGACCGCAACGATCGCTGGCTGCGCGCCGACGGCTTGAACGCTCATCGCTTGACAGCGAAGATCGGCTCGACCACGACATCACACGCGACCGACTTCGCGACGAGGCACGTGGCGTGCGCGCGTTCGAGAGTCTCGTGCGCGGCGACGATCGAGTGCTCATCGAACAACGTGATCGCAGGCCGCACGACCACGCGCGTGAACCCGTACGACTGCTGATCCCATTCGAGCAGACCTTCGGCCTTGCTCTCGTAGCTCGCGAACTTGAGGCCGTGCTTCTCCGCGAGGCCGACGAACGTGAGCATCAGGCACACTTCGATGGCGGCGACGAAGAAGTCCTCGGGGGTCCAGACGTTCGCCACGCCTTTGAACTCCGGCGGACTGGCCACGCGCAACGGCGGTTTGCCATCAGAGCTCAAGACTGCGGAGCGCCCTTCAACGTCGGCCACTCCCGTGTGATACGTAAACGATTTTGGCTTAATCCTCGGCGGCTGCAGCACGCTGGTCATGGATCACCTCACGCTAACGATGTCGCCCATAGCGGAAGGATGCAGCGGTAAATGACACAGGAGAATGTGCCGCGCGTCACAGGGTGACGTTTAAGCTCAGCCGTTGCGGCGCCACAAACCCGAGGCCTTCGATCCGAGGAGTCCGGCGGTGCGAAGCTGCTCGCTCACTTTGCTGATACCGGAGATGGTGCGGCGAGGAAGAACCCACGCTTTCGGAGCAAGGTCGATTGCGCGATCGATGTAAAGAAGCTCTTTTTCGCTGAACCGCCATCCGCGGGGCTCGAAGCGCTCCAGCTCGACGGGAACCGTAAAGTTGCGCATCGTTCGTTTGCCGTAGACGTTGAAGAAGCCTTCGAAGTAGCTGAGGCCGAGGGCGAGATAGGGATAGATGGCCTCGCGGGAACGGAGCGTCGTGAAGTTCGATTTCCCGATCGCGCCCCACAGTCCTCCGATTTCATACACCGCGAGGCAGTGGCCGTCATCGCTTGCCGCGTCCATGTACATCAGACGTGGAGGATGGCCAAGCTCGCGCAGCGCTGCGCAGGCGAAAAGGACGCCGCTGAAACATTGCGCTTTTTCTTGCCGCATGACGACGCGCGGCGAGTCCGCACCTCCCACGTCGTCATAGTCGAGCTCATCGAGGTAGTGTTGTATGTGGGCGGGGGTGCGCAGTCCGTTCAGAATGCGCTTCTCTTTTGCGGTCCAGTCCATATTCTCTATGTTAATGAAGCGACATGCTGCGCAAACACTTCATTGAACAGCGCGCCCGGCCTTCGTGCGCGAAGCTGCTCGACGATCGCGGGCCCTTGCATCCCGAGCTGATGCAGGATCCGGGCAGCGATCAGCGCCGAGCGGTTGAATCCCATCCCACAATGAGAGAGGACGCGATGGCCGCTGCTTACGAGGTGCGCGCCCATGATCGCCACAGCCTCGAGGCGCGCCAGGTCGGGAAGCTCTTCGTCGAAGATCGGGAAGTAGACGTAAAGGGAAGCGTTCGGTGTCGTCGGGACGCCATCGTCCACTCCGCCTTCCATGTCGATCACGACATCGATGCCGTGGGCCTCGATGGACGCCCAGTCGTCGATGACGGGGGAGATGAAGAGCAGACCTGCGTCGTCGACTTGAAAGAGGCCCATAAGCTCCGGCATGGTAACGCAGGGTAGGATAATCGCGGCTGGCCTCGTCGAAAGGTGATGAACTGCGTGCTCTGGCTCATCTTCTCGCTGTTGGCCGTTTCGTCGGACGCCGTTTCGCACCGGTTCGTATTCACGCAATTCCGCGCGGAACCGCGGCTCCATCAGCCTCCCGCGCCGCCACGTCTGTCCGATCCTCGGGCGCGCCGTTATCGCACGGTCCTGCGCGACGCCGCGAAGGAAGGGCCTAACTTCAACGGCCACTATCGCGTCGTCTCGTGGGGATGCGGCACGAACTGCATCGAGTGGGCGGTGATCGATCAGGAGGGCGGCGATGTCTGGATGGCGCCCGATCCGCTTGCCTCCTGCTGGTTTCCCGATGCGCCCGACGCGAAGGTTCCCGATTGGTTCTCGTTCCGCATCAACAGCAGCCTGCTGATCCAGCACGAATGCCGGTCGCCGTCGAACCGGCAGACGTTCGACACGACGAACTACTTTGCCTGGAAGCACGGCCATCCCGAGCTCCTCGGCACCGAGGCGCTGCGGTACTAAACTGCACCTTTCCCACTCGTTCCCCGTCAAACGATCGAGCAGCGATCTCAATGCCGAAGTGAGAATCGTGAACGTAACAGCAGCGATTTTTCGTGCGGTACCAATCCTCGCTCAGTACAGCGACGACGACTCCGGCCTTGTGCGAATCGGATTGCTGCGAGCCGGATTGTCTCCGGAGCAGACGACCGAAGCGATCGCATTCATACCGCTGGCATTCGGGCGGGAGTTGTTGAGCGGGATGGGAGTCACGCTGTCGGAGACCTATATGCAGGCCAGCGACGGTGGCAGTGGCGTCGAACGCAGACTCGCGGACGAGCCGATGTTCTCCGAGGCGCGGAAACTTGTGCCGAGGATTGCCGCGGAGATGGGGCAGGGCGTGTTTACCGCCGTGGCTCTACAGAGCAGCGAGCTCAAGGCCGTCAACGAGGCGCTCAACCAGGGAGCGGATCCGGTCAACCTTGTGGCGTCGCCTCCGGTTGTTCTTTTGCCGCACGCTCCGGCTCGCGATAAACGTCCCTGGTGGAAGTTCTGGTAATTCGCTGGCCATGAACGTCGTCGAACATTTCCTGATCGGCTGGTGCGTGGCCAACATCTCGCCGGAGTTGACCAATCGCGAACGGATCATCATCACGGCTGCGGCCGTGATTCCTGATATCGACGGACTGGGCCTCCTGATTGAGATCCCAACCCGTAACACCGCTCATCCGATCTTGTGGTGGACGGAGTATCACCACGTCCTCGCCCACAATGTTGGATTCGCGGCTCTCGTCACGATCGTGGCATTTGCGCTGGCGACGCATCGCTGGCAGACCACCCTTCTGACGATCCTAAGCTTCCACACCCACATCCTCGGCGACATCCTCGGCGCGCGCGGCCCGGACGGCTATCAGTGGCCGATCCCCTATTTCCTGCCGTTCTCGTCCACGCCTGTCCTTTCATGGGACGGCCAGTGGGCGCTCAATGGCTGGCAGAACTTCGTGATCACGGCTGCGGCGCTTGCCGTGACCTTTGTGCTGGCCTGGCGCAGAGGATACTCGCCAGTCGGAATCTTTTCGCAGCAAGCCGACGAGCGTTTCGTGCAAGCGCTGAGATCGCGAGTCAGCGTTAGCTCGCCTTCG
The DNA here is from genome assembly GCA_035577085.1 of Thermoanaerobaculia bacterium. Classification (GTDB taxonomy): domain Bacteria; phylum Acidobacteriota; class Thermoanaerobaculia; order Gp7-AA8; family Gp7-AA8; genus JADGNZ01. The sequence goes on along the minus strand of DATLVW010000276.1, from coordinate 243 downwards.
TCGCAGCGAAGAGGACCGTAACGAGAATACTCTTCGGCGACTGGCTATCGGAGGACGGCGCCGCCTTGGACTTGAACGGACGAGTCCCAATAGGCAATGCGTTACCTGCGAGTCGCAAAAGCGATTCGTAACGCGCCGATCTCGTCGTTGATCTCGTTATGGCGCTGGAGGCGTACAGTACTGGACGGTCGTCGCAACCTGTACGATCAACGCATTGGTGCCGCCTCGTATGACGTATTCCGA
>DATLVW010000275.1:0-2066 GCA_035577085.1 Thermoanaerobaculia bacterium | reverse complement strand
GTTGGCCACTCCGACCACCAGTGCATCCCCCACCGCAGCTCTATGCACGTTCGTCACATGCTCGAGGCGGCGATCGGAAAGCTTCACCCGCGTCGCGGTGATGAAGTCGTCGTCAAATAGGAGGATCAGGTTCACGGCGGTTGCAACGATAATCCCTTCGCATGCCGTTGAAGCCAGACCGTCGATGGGAAGCGTTCGCTGCGCGCGAGCCGTACTACGCGGTCTTCACTGATCCGAGATTCCGAACCGCGAACCGAACGCCGCACAGCGAGCGGGAGTTCTTCGACAGCGGCGAGCTACTCGTCGACTTGCTTTTCCACACGATCAAACGAAAGCTTGCACCCGACTTCAACCCCGAGTTGGTCCTCGAGTACGGTTGCGGCCCCGGACGGCTGGCCATTCCCTTCGCCCGCCGCGTTGGATCCGTCACCGCGGTAGACCGCTCGCCGGCCATGCTCGACGTGGCAAAGCGCGAGGCTGCGAAGCAGACCGTCGTCAATATCGCTTTCAAGCCAGCCAGCGACTTCTTCTCCGAGCCGCGCAAGTTCGATCTGGTCAATTGCTATCACGTCTTCCAGCGCCTTCGCCCCGCAGCCGGACTCGCCCTCTTTCGCAAACTCCTCGGCTGCCTCGGCCCCGGCGGAGTCGGTGCGTTTCACTTCCTCTATCGCAGCACGACACCCTCTATCGTCGAATGGACCCGCCTCGCACGCGAGCGGCTGCCCGCCGTCAATGCAGTCGCCAATCTTGCGCGTCACAAAGCGCTCGACGAGCCGTTTATCCCCAGCCACACAACCGACATCGACGACGTCTTTCGCATTCTCGATGACGATGGCTTCCTCACCAGCCACGTCGTCTTCGAACGAAACGCTGAGGTGACGGGCGCTATCGTCCTCGTGCAGGCGCCGCTTTCATTCACCTCCATCGAAAGCGACTTCACACCTTCGATCACTGCAACGCCGGATGACGCCATCATCAACGTTCGAGACCTGATTGCGCGAACATCGATCGATGATCTCAATCGGACTGCCGAGGAGTACTTCGCATCGCTCACGCAGTGGGAACACCATCTCGCCAAACCATTCAGCAAGGCCGACGAGACGCCCGCACTTCTTTTGAATGTGTCGATGCTGCTGCAGGGTCTGCGGCTCACTCCAGGAACCACGGTGCTGGAGTTCGGCGCCGGCACCGGATGGCTCTCGCGGTTCCTCACGCAGCTCGGCTGCCGCGTGATCCTCCTCGACGTCTCCGCCACGGCGCTGAAGATCGCGCGCGATCTGTACGAGCGCCAGCCGCCCATCGGAGAGCGCCCAAAGCCGCAATTCCTAGAGTTCGACGGGCGGCGCATCAATCTTCCCGACGCCAGCGTCGAGCGGATCATCTGTTTCGATGCCTTCCACCACTCGCCCAATCCCGACGCGATGCTGCGCGAGTTCGGACGCGTGCTCAAGCCGGGCGGGATCGCCGCCTTCGCAGAACCCGGGCCGCGCCACTCTCGCTCTCCCCTCTCGCAATTCGAGATGCGAACGTACGGAGTCATCGAGAACGACGTCGACATCCAGTCGATCTGGCGCACCGCCCAGACTTCGGGTTTTCGCGATCTGAAGATGATCGTCTTTCACGGAACGCCGTTCCACATCTCGCTCGATGAGTACGAAGACCTCCTTGCCGGCGGTGCACCTTGCGCGACCTGGATGGCGTCAACCCGCGCCTTCCTGCGCAATGTCCGCAGCTTCTATCTCTATCGCGAAGGTTTCGAACGTCTCGACAGCCGCAGCGCGAACGGCCTCGTTTGCCAGATCGAAGCGACGCACACCGGAGCCCCGGCGAAGGACGGCCAGCCGGTGCTGATCGACGTCACCGTCACGAACCGCGGCACCGCCACCTGGCTTGCCTCCAATGATCCCGTCGGCGGAGTCGCCCTCGGCGTTCATCTTTACGACACGGCTGGAAAACTTCTGAAGCTCGACCTTCACTGGCAAGACCTGACCGACCCTCCCCGCGAGATCGCACCTGAAGAGACCGTACACGTTCGCATGGCCTTACCTCGTTTGAGCGCCGGCAAC
>DATLVW010000274.1:0-3150 GCA_035577085.1 Thermoanaerobaculia bacterium | reverse complement strand
GCGAATACGGGCTTCGCGACTACACGGTTCGCGATCTTTACGGCTACGAGCTTCGCTTCGGACATTACATCTACAACATGGGTCCCGCGATCGAGATCGAGCGCGTCGATGTTTCCGTGCGCTTAGAGAAGCGGCTGGCCGCGTTGCTTCAAGATCTGGCGGAGCACAACCACGTGAGCCTGACGAGTCTGTTCGAAGAGACGTTCCTGCACACGCTCGACGGAGTCGGCCCGCACGGAGACCGCACGCTCAAATACATCCAGAAGCTGAAGGAAAAGCACGCCATCGACTACGACAGTCACGGGAGTTATCGGTTCGTGGAACGGTAGGTGGAATGAAGAGAGCGGCTCATCCGGATTCGAATGAGCCGCCGCATTCAGGTCGATTTCGCAGTTTTACTTCGCTTCGATGAACACGAAGCTCTGATCCCACGGCGAGAACCCGTGGCAGGCAAGGCAGCCGGTGAACGGCTGATTGGTTGGTTTCTTCGGATCCGGTTTGCTCTTGAGCTGCACGTAGGTTTCCATCGTGATGTTCGCGACGTGCTGAGGAGCGCCGCCGGTGTTGAGATTGAACTGCCACTGAGTGCTGATGAGGCGATAGTTCGCGAAGACCGAGCCGGCGAGCAGGCCGCGGTAGAAGTCGTTCACCGCGGAGCTGGCTGGGATTGCCGTGAGCCGCTTCACGTTGACGCCGAGGTCGACCGGCTTCTTCGTGACCGGATCGATCTCGCGATACGGTGTCTTTGCGGTCTGGACGTTCGGTCCGGCTGGATTTCGCGGATCGACGAAGACCTTCTCGTTGTCGACCTGCTCGAACGTGGACCAGAAGAATCCCGACGCGCCTTTATGAACGATGTGCAGGCCGACGAGGCCGAGCGTCACCGGGTTCGGAAGCGGACTCGGTTGGCTGCCATCCGGCGTGTTGTAGACCGTTGCCGATGTCGTGTAGTACCGGCCGCCCGCGATCTCAGCGGGCGTGAGAACTTTCCACGACGCTTTGAATTCGGTTGATCCGGAAGGGAACAGCACGGTCTTGCCGGCGAGTCCGGCCTTGTTCCAGAGATTGTTGGTGAGGATGTACTTGTACTCGGTTAGGTCGACGAGTTTCTCGTAACGCACCCAGCGTCCGGATGCATCGGTCAGAATGCCGCCACCTGCCTGCACAGGACCTTCCGGCTCCGCGACTTTGGCGAAGTCGGCGCCGAGAAGCCTGGCCGCGGGATCCGCTTTCGCGATGTGGCGGAAGGAGCGCGGCGCCGTTGTGAAGAGGGTCGGCGTGCCGCACCATCCTTTCGGGCGGCCCGAAGCTACGAAGAGGTCGTCGGTCGACATCTGCGCCTGCCAAACGAGCGGACCATTGGCGCCGCTCTTGACCTGCGCGATCGATCGCGTCAGATCGGCGGAGCACGTCTTCGAGGCGGGCCAGTTGTACGCGATGAACTCGTTCCAGGAGAAGATGTCGACATCGTCCTGGTTACCACCGAAGCGGGGACATGGTTTGTCGGGGACGGTGGCACTTCCTTTACTGATGCTGGTCTGGCAGGTTGAGCCTGTACATAACGGCGGCTGAGCACAATTCGGGGGCGGTGCGGCGGCGAAGACGGAAAGGGGAGCGAGTGCGACCAGGGCGATGACGATGCGTTGGCTAACTCTCAAGTTTGTCCTCCTCGAACATTCCGAGATTAGACAATGAAATGGAAGCCACACGTCTGACCTTCGTGAATGTATGAGCCCGGCGACGACGCTTGTTCTGACGGAACTGAAGTAATCTGGAGCGACACCATCTGGGGGTTTCGCTCATGCTTCGGATTTGTGTTTGGACTTTCATCGGATGCTTCATTGCGACGGTGTTGGCGGCACAAAGCACCATTTCGACAATCACTCCTTCTTCCGGACTCACGCGCGGCGGCGTGCTCGTCGACATACGCGGTACCAACTTGCTCGCTGCGGAGTGTCCCGGTCCGAACTGCAAGACTTTCGTGACGTTCGGCGGCAGTTTCGCGACGATCGTATTCAACACCGCCGACGAGATCGTCGTCGTCGCACCGGCGCATGCTTCCGGCGCGGTCGACGTCGTGATTTCGATCGGCGGCGCATTGCCGGTCGTCGTGACCTGCGGCTTCACATTCCAAACACCTGCCGAAGGCGAGAATGTCCGCTTTCTGCTTCCAATCTCTGGAGGCATCACGGGCGTCCTCAATACGACCTGGCGTACCGATGTTTCGGTGACGAACGAGAATGCGATCCCCGTAACGATTGCCGGTACGGCCGTTCCGCCGCTCACGACGAAAACGCTTCTCTTGTCAGGCACGTCGGCGTTTGTCGACATCCCACGGGAGCTCTCGGACGGCGTGACGATCTCGGTCCGCGTACAGGACACGACGCATGATGCGGACAGCCTCGGCGTCGATGTCCCGGCGGTTCCTCCTTCGCAGTTTCGGAAGTCCGTGGTCCTTACCAGTTTGCCTTCCGATCCGCGCTACCGAATGCTCCTCAGGATTTACGGCTATGGTGGCCCGGGATCGGCCATCGTTCGCATTCGCGACGCCAATACGGGTGCGTTGCTCGACCAGATGACCGCCGACTTGACCGGATCGTCGCCTTCGTACGCGCAGATCGCCCTCAGCGCCTCCGCTTCCGTGCCGCGGACGGTGGAGGTCACGACGGCGGGCCGATCCGATCCGCCCATCTGGGCCTTTGTGAGCGTCACAAACAACATCACCCAGCAGGTGACGCTCGCCACGCCGCGCGTTGGTGTTGCGGGCAGCGCATCCTCCGACGCACCTCTTCTTGCGACCGGTCACTGGGGTGGGAATGGTTGTATGGAGGTGTCAGAGCAGGATGTATTTGTCGGGGCCACCTGTTCATTCGGGAGCTTCCCGCGGCCGGTGCTCGAAGCCGATGGCCACTTTGAGGCCGACGGTAAATGGTTCGGGCCCTCGGTCGGTCCGCTTCCGCCGCTACCGATCAGCGATCCAGCGCATTTCTCAGGGATGGTCCAAGGCTCGAAACTGGCGCTTGTGGTGCGGACGGGCTCCCGCGTATTAGGCCCATTCCTCGTCGAATTGGGTTCGTCGATACCTTGTTCGCCGGCATGTCCGTAGCACTGCAAATCGGTATGACGCTGCGCACGAAAAACGGGCGGACC
>DATLVW010000273.1:0-2112 GCA_035577085.1 Thermoanaerobaculia bacterium | reverse complement strand
CTGCGCCTCCGCTTTGAATCCCCACCAGTCGATGAACGTGCCGCCGCCCACGCCATGCGCGGCGATCTCCTTCGCCACTTTGTAGCCTTCCAGCACGTGCTGCAGCTCGCGAATCTTGAAGCCCTGCTCGTCGGAGAGATTGAGCAGCATCATGATCTCGTCGGCACGGTAGCAGTGCGAGTGCACGTCGATCTTGCCGCGGAGGATGTCGGCCATCGTCTCCATCAGCAGATCGCGCCGCGGCGGAATCGGGTTCTCGCCGCGCTTCTTGCGGGCGTCGTAGTCGTCCCAACGAGCGAGATAGTCCTTCGCGTCCGTGAACGACTGCCGGATCACTTCCTCGACGCCCATGCGCGTCTGCGGATACTGCGCGGGGATACCCGGAGGCGGGCGGAAGTTCGATGACTTCGGATTCTCGCCGAGCGCGAATTTGATCGTGCGCGGCGCGTCGGAGATCGGCCACTCGGAGACCGGATGTCCCCACTTCCACTTCACGATCTGCGACTGGCCGCCGATCGGATTCGCCGAGCCGTGAAGCACGAGCGCGGTCGTCGTCCCGCCGGCAAGCTGGCGATAGACGTCGATGTCTTCGTTGTTCAGCACGTCGCCGATACGCACCATGCCGCTGTTCGGCAGCGAGATTTCGTTGACGCTTCCTTCGACCGCGGTGTGGCTGTGCGTGTCGACGATGCCGGGCATCACGAACTTGCCCGCCGCATCGATGACCGTCGCATTCGCCGGTGCGTTGACGCGATCGTTCGCACCAACGGCCGCGATCTTTCCGCCGTGAATCAAGATCGATCCATGCTCGATCTTGCCATGCGTGATCGTCAGGATCGTGGCATCGCGGATGACGATGTCCTGGGCGGTGAGTGTTGTTGCCGCGAGCAGGAATGCGGTCGCGAGCAAGGTCTTGAATCGGATATTGGGAGTCGGGGGTCGGGTGTCGGAGCTGGCTGGCTGATCGCCGGCCACTGACAACCGACAACCGACAACGTCTTTTCTGCTTCTCCCGACAACGTCTTTTAAGATTCTCATTTCTTGCTCCCCGTGAACGGGAACGTGCCGAGCGTTGTCGCCACGGTCCCTTCCATGTTCGAGCCGTGCAGCGTGCCGTGGAACAGCCAGTCGCCGGCTTCTTCCTTGCCACGGCCGGCGATCGAGAACTCGACCGTCGTGCCGTCGAACGTTCCATTGCCGATGCTGCCGGAGCCGCGGTCGCCGGAGAATGTGCCGCTGATCTGGCCGTTCTCGACGTGCAGCGTCGCGGAGATGCTGGCGTCGCCGGCAGTGGTCTTGACGACGAAACTCCAACTGCCGTCGAGAGCCGATGCGCTCGTTCCCGCCGACGTACCCGCGCCGCCAGGCTTCTTCTTCTCATCCTCGGCAGGCACTTTTGATTCGCGCCCGTCGATGAAGATCCGCTTCACCTTCGCTTCCTTGTCGAAGATCGGTTTGTCGGTGACGACGATGTTGGCGATCTTGCCGCGGTCGAGCGATCCGAGCTGGCGGTCGATGCCGATGATCTTGGCCGGATTGATCGTCGTAGCACGCAGAGCGTCGTCGGCGGAGAGGCCGTTCTCGATCGCCTTGCGAATGCCGGGCACGAAGTCGGCGGTCTTTCCTGCCCCACTGACGAGCGCGAAGAGCACGCCGCTCTTTGCCAGAACCGCGGGCGTGGTCGGCGCGAGCTGGCGGTCGCGAATCACTCGCAACGGCTGTTCTTCGCGGTCCTCTTTCGACGTCGGCGCGACCGGCCACTTGATCGAGACGAGCACCGGCGCGCCGAGCGACTTCAGCTCGTCGCCCATCTTGTAGCCCTGGCGCGCGCCGGCAATGACCGGCCGGATGTTGAACTCTTTCGCGATCGCTTCAACGCGGCGGATCATCAACTCGCTGTCGGCGACGAAGACGACCGGGACGTCGCGGCGAAGAACCGCGCCGAGCGCTTCGAGCGAAGGGCTCTCGTCGGGGCGCTTGTAGCCGGCAGGATTCTTGTCGTAGATCGTCCGTGCCGTGCTGTACTGCTGCGCATCGAGCAGCGTCTGTTTGATGTACGAGATGACGCCCATCAGCGAGTCGGGATAGGTCCAGGCCGGCCGCGGATTGAAC
>DATLVW010000272.1:0-7793 GCA_035577085.1 Thermoanaerobaculia bacterium | reverse complement strand
TGCTGGAGGAGGCGCCCGTCGTCTCCGAACCGTCACCCGAGGCGCGGCCGTTCGATCTGCTTTTGCTTTCGGCCAGAACCCCGACCGCGCTCGACGCCGCCACCAACCGCCTCGCCGATCATCTCCAGGCCGATCAGGCTGCGCGTCTTTCCGACGTCGCGTACACGCTGCGGCACGGACGCCGCGCGTTCAGCGAGCGCCGCTTCGCCGTGGCCATGGATCCCGACGATGCGGTTGCCGCGTTGCGCGACCCGCAGCGCATCGTCACCGGCTCCGCGCCCGCCGGCCGTCCCTCGATCGCATTCATGTTCCCCGGCCTCGGCGATCACTACCCCGGCATGGGTTGGGAGTTGTACTGCACAGAACCGGTGTTCCGCGACAGCGTCGATCGCTCCGCAGCATTGCTGAAGAATCACCTTGCCGGCGACATCCGCGACTTCCTCTATCCCGACCGCCACTGGTCGCATCCACGGCTCGAGCCGCCCACGAAAAGCAAAGGCAGTCTGGACCTCCGCGCCATGCTCGGCAAAAAGCGCGTCGCGCCGGACGATCAGCCGGTCGCCGCGCAGCCGGCGATCTTCGTTACAGAGGTCGCGCTCGCCGAGTTGTTGCGGAGCTGGGGCCTCGAGCCGGAGGCGATGATCGGCCACAGCATCGGCGAGTTCACGGCAGCGCACCTGAGCGGCGTTCTGTCGCTGGCCGATGCCGTCGAAGTCGTCGCTGCACGCGCGCGCCTGATTCAGTCGCACGTCACTCCCGGCGCGATGCTGGCGGTTCCGCTCACCGAGGCCGAGCTGCTGCCGTTGTTGCCTAGCGGCGTGTCCCTCGGCGCGATCAACGCCCCGCGGCTCTGCATCGCGTCGGGCGATGAGTCGGGCATTGCGGAACTGGCGGCAACGCTCGGCGGGCGCGACATCAGTTGCCAACGGCTGCGGAGCACGCACGCCTATCACTCTTCAATGATGGAGGCGATCGTCGAGCCGCTCCTCGCCGTGCTGCGGCGCGTCGCATTGCATGCGCCGCGGATACCGTACGTCTCGTGCATCACCGGGACGTGGATTACTGACGCCGAGGCGACTGATCCCGGGTATTGGGCGCGGCATCTCTGCCGCACCGTGCGCTTCGCGGACGGACTTTCGACGCTGCTCGACGATCCGCGCCGCGTCCTGTTCGAGGCCGGCCCCGGCCAGGGCCTCACTTCGCACGCCATCGCCCAGAAGCGCGAGAACGCAATCATCCCGTCGATGCGCTGGTCGTACGGCTTGCAGTCGGAGCTCGAAGTCCTTCTGCGCGGGGTGGGACAGTTGTGGCTCGCGGGCGCATCGCTCGACACCGCGCGCTTCCTGACCACTCCTGACCCACGCCGTGTGCGGCTGCCGTCGTATCCATTCGAGCGCCGGCGCTACTGGATCGACCCGCCCGCCGCGGACGCGCCGCCATCCGCGCACAGAAAAGACGACGTCGCGGAGTGGTTCTATCTGCCGTCGTGGAAGCCGTCGGTCCGCGCGCGCCGCCGCGAGGACTTCAGCGGCTCGTGGCTCATCGTCGCCGACCGTTATGGCATCGCCGAGGAGCTCGCGCGCGCGTTGCGCGCCCGCGGCGCAAGCGTGGAGATTGGTCACGACGCTGACGGCGTACCTGATGACGGCCGGCGCATCATCATTCATCTCGCCTCGCTGACGCCACGCGACGACGCCGCCCCTTCCGCCGAGCGCTTCGCGGAAATGCAGGACCTCGGCTACCACAGTCTCATGGAGCTCCTGCGCGGTGTTCAGGGTGCGGCCAACATCGAGATCGTTACCAATCACGTCGACGACATCCCCGAGAAGGCCACCTTGCGCGCGCCGGCGATGGTGGCGCCGCAGGAGCATCCGAATCTCGTCTGCCGCATGATCGAGACCGATCTCGACGTCGGTCGCCGCGACGCGCTCGTCGCACAGATTCTCGACGAGATCTGCAGCGAGCCGGACGACTCGCTCGTCGCGTATCGCCGCGGCAGCCGCTTCGTCCCCGCGTACGAACCGGTGAAGCTCGCGTCGTCCGCGACGGTCCTTCGCGAGCGCGGCGTCTATCTGATTACGGGAGGTCTTGGTGGCGTGGGCATGGTGCTCGCGCGTCACCTCGCCGAGCGCGTTCAGGCGAGGCTCGTTCTGATCGGCCGCTCGGCACCGACCGATGAGAAGCTGCGGCAGCTCGCAGAGCTCGAGGACCTCGGCGCCGAGGTGCTCGTGTTGGCGGCCGACGTCTCCAGCCGCGACGACATGCAGCACGTTCTCGCCGCGGTCGACGAGCGCTTCGGCGAGCTGCACGGCGTCATCCACGCGGCCGGCGCTGTCGGCATCGAGACCTTCCGCGAGATCCGCGAGGCGACGCCCGCGGACTCCGAGCCGCAGTTCGTAGCCAAGGTCAAAGGGCTGCTCGTCCTCGATGAGGTGCTGGCCGGACGCACGCCGGATTTCTGCCTGCTGATGTCGTCCCTCTCCGCGATTCTCGGCGGCCTCGGATTCTCCGCGTACAGCGCCGCGAATCTCTTCATGGACTCATTCGCGCGCTGGAAGAATCGCGACGGCGCCACGGGCTGGACGAGCGTCGATTGGGACAGTTGGCGGCTGGCCGACACGCGCCCAGTGATCGCCGGACTCGGCGCGACAGTCAGCGAGTTCGTCATGGAGCCGCACGAAGGCGCCGACGCGTTCGAGCGCATCCTCGCCGCCGGCGGCCTCGGCCAAGTGGTCGTGTCGAGCGGCGACCTCCAGGCGCGGCTGCGCCGGTGGATCGGGCACCGCGACGAGCTCGACGCGGCACCGCTGATTCAGCACGAGCGGCCCGCTTTGCGGACGGCGTACGAGCCGCCCCGCGGAGAGATCGAGTCCGAGCTCGCGTCGATCTGGCAGGAGCTTTTCGGCGTCTCGACGGTCGGCGTCAACGACAACTTTTTCGAGCTCGGCGGACATTCGCTGCTCGCCACGCAGCTCAACGCGCGGCTTTCGTTGAAGCTCCACGTCGAGATGTCGCTCGCGGCGTTGCTGCAGGCGCCGACCATCGCGCAACTGGCGATCGCCGTCGTGACCCATCAGGCGGAGCAAGCCGATCCCGAGCTGCTCGAGCTGATGCTCGCTGAAGTGGGCGGGCTTTCCGGAGACGGCGATGAGTGACGGAAAGGGAATCAAAGAGACGTTCAAAGAGCAGGCGAAGGCGCACGGGAAGGCGACTGCCAAGAAGATCAAGGGGCTGATCAAGAGCCTCTCGCCGGAGCAGCGCGATCTGTTGCTGCGGCGCCTCACCGAGCAACGGCCTGCCGGGCCGGTTGTGCGCGCCGAGGGCGACGACGTGCCGCTGTCATTCGCGCAGGAGCGGGAGTGGTTCCGCGACCGGCTCTTCCCCGATGTCGCGCACAACATCTCAGGTGCGCTGCGGCTCGAAGGAACGTTGTCGATCGATGCATTGCAGGCGACGTTCGATGCCATCATCGCGCGTCACGAGACGCTTCGCTCGAACATCACCGAGGTGTCGGGGACGCCGGTGCAGACTGTTCGTGCGGCCACGTCGCTACCGATTCGTGTCGTCGAAGCATCCGATTGGCGCGCTCTGTACGCCGAGGAGATGGTGCGAGGATTCGATCTCGCAAACGACCTGCTGCTTCGCGTGACACTGATTCGCGTGGCGGACCATGAGCACGTCCTGCTCGTGACGATGCACCACATCGCCTCCGACGGCTGGTCGATCGGCGTGCTGATGGCCGAGATCGCGGAGCTGTACGCCGCGTTCGTGCAGCAGCGCCCGTCCGCTCTTCCTACGCTTCCCATTCAGTACGGCGACTTCGCACGGTGGCAGCGGGAGCGGAATCTGGAGGACGGACTGGCGTACTGGCGCGCGCAGTTGGCGGACGTGCCGCCGGCGCTCGAGCTTCCGCCCGACTTCGCAGTCAACTCGAGCGGCCTCGATCACGACGCCGGCTCGATCTCGTCGCAAGTGGGCGGATCGCTGAAACAGAATCTCGAGGCCCTGAGCAAGGGTAGCGAGACGACGTTGTTCGTCACGTTGCTGACCGCGTTCATGGTCCTGCTGATGCGGCGAACGGGGAGCGAGGACATCGTGATCGGCTCGCCGGTGAGCGGACGCACGCGCGTCGAGTGCGAGCCGCTGATCGGCCTCTTCCTCAACACTCTCGCGCTGCGCGCGAAGATGTCGCCGGATCTCAGTTTCCGCGAGGCGATGACGATCGTCCGGCAAACCGTGCTCGATGCGCTCGCGCACGCCGATGTCCCGATCGAGCGCGTAGTCCAGGACCTCGACATCCGCCGCAGCTCCGGCGTTCATCCGCTCTACGAGACGATCTTCAACTTCACGCCGAGCGCGCCGCGCCGGCTCGACCTGCCCGGTCTCCGCGTCACTCTCGAAGACGCGCCGGCGCTAATCGAGGAGTTCTCGACCCAGCTCTTCATCACCGACTTCGACGGCAGCCTGTCGCTCGATCTGCGCTACCGCGGCCGGCGCTACTCCGAAGGGCTGATGGCGAGCTTCCTCGACCAGTACATCCGCCTGCTCGAGCAGGCCGCAGTCGAGCCCGAGCGGCGCATCGGCTCATTCGATCTGACGACGGCGCTCTCACCCGACCCGACGATACGGCTCGAGAAGCCGCGGTACCCGACGGTAGTCGAGTGCATCGCGGACTGGATCGAGCGCACGCCGGATGCCCTCGCGGTCTCGCAGAGCGGCGGCGGATTGACGTACGCCGAATTCGGCGCGGCGATGCGCAACGTCGCCGATTCGCTGCGTGCACTCGGCCTGCATCGCGGCGATGTCGTCGCCGTATTCGGAACGCGCGCGCCGTCGCTCATTGCTGCGATGGCTGGCGTCTTCTCCGCGGGCGGCGTATTGCTGACGCTGAGTCCCGATCTCCCCGAGCAACGCCGGAAGGTGATGCTCGATGAAGCAGGCGCGCGATTCCTGATCGCGGGCGGCGAGATCGTCGAGCTCCCCGGCGCCGGTTCCGGAGCGCGCGCGGACGACGCCGCATACGTCTTCTTCACCTCCGGCAGTACCGGCACTCCGAAAGCGATCCTCGGCACGCATCAGGGCCTCGCGCACTGGCTCCATTGGCAACGCGAGACGTTCGAAGTCGGTCCCGGCGATCGCTCCGGCCAACTGACGGGACTCTCGTTCGACGTCGTGCTGCGAGACATCTTCCTTCCCCTCACCTCGGGAGCCACTCTCGTCCTGCCGGACGACGACGATATTCTCGGCTGGCTCGACCGCGAGCAGATTACGACGATTCACACCGTTCCAGCCGTCGCCGAGACCTGGCTGCTGCGCAGGCGGGAAGACGTCACGCTGCGCTCACTGCGGCGGATCTTCTTCGCCGGCGAGCCGCTCACCGATGTGCTGATCGGCCGCTGGCGCGAGGCGTTCCTGCAATCGGGCGAGATCATCAATCTCTATGGCCCGACGGAGACGACTCTCGCGAAGTGCTTCTACCGCGTGCCGCCGAATCCGCGCGCCGGCATTCAGCCGCTCGGCGAAGCGATTCCGCACACGCAGGTGCTCGTCCTCACACCCGAGCGCACGCTCTGCGGTGCCGGCGAGCCGGGCGAGATCGCGATCCGCACACCCTTCCGCAGCCTCGGCTACATGAACGCGGCCGGCGAAAACGCGAAGCGGTTCGTTCGCAGCCCGTTCACCGCGGACGAGAACGACATCCTTTATCTGACCGGCGATCGTGGCGCGTTCGGAGCCGATGGCCGGCTCGAATTCCGCGGACGCATCGATCATCAGGTAAAGATTCGCGGCGTGCGCGTCGAGCCGATGGAAGTCGCCGCGACGCTGCAGGCGCATGCCGACGTCGCCGCCTGCGCTGTCATCGCGCGCGCGGACGGACCCGCGTCGGGCGAACAGATTCTCGTCGCGTACGTCGTGCTGCAAGAGAACGTAGACGGCAGCTCCGGAAGACTGCAGGAGTATCTCGCGCAGCGGCTTCCCGCCGCGATGGTGCCTTCCGCGATTGTCTTCCTCGACGCGCTCCCGCTCACGGCGAACCAGAAGCTCGATCGGGAGAAGCTTCCTGCGCCCGCGGGCGTGCGCGCGGCGCTCGAAAGCCGTTACGTCGCGCCGCGCGACGCGATCGAGCTGCGGCTCGTGCAGATCTGGGAAGAACTGCTGCGCGTGCGCCCGGTCGGCGTCACCGATCGCTTCTTCGAGATCGGCGGGCACTCGCTGCTCGCGCTGCGGCTCCTCGTCGAAGTCGAGCAGCGCCTCGGCCGCAAGGTGCCGCTGCAGGCGCTCTTCGAAGAGCCGACCATCGAGCACATGGCCGCGGTGCTGCGCCGCAATTCGGGAGAGTGGCCGCTGATGGTCACGCTCCGGCCGGGCGAGCAGCGCATCAAGCTCTTCCTCGTCCATCCGGGCGGCGGCACGCTGCTCAACTACGTCCATCTGGTCCGACACCTGCCAACCGAGATTCCGGTGTACGGCATCCAGGCGCGAGGCCTCGACGGAACCGGCGAGCCGCACGACACGCTCGAGCAGATGGCCGCCGACTACATCGCGGAGATCCGCTCGGCGCAGCCGGACGGGCCGTATCTGCTGGTCGGTCATTCCCTCGGCGGTGTGATCGCGTTCGAGATCGCGCGGCAGCTCTGCCTCAAGAACGAGCGCGTCGCCTTCCTCGGCCTCTTCGACTCCGTCGCTCCGCTGTCGTCCGGCGAGAACACGGTGTCCGACAGCCGGCGTGAAGACGCGCTCCGCCTGGCCACGATGGCCGAAACCATCGGCCGCTTCCTCGGCGAGCGCGTCGACGTCTCGATCGATGAGCTCTCCAACCTCGGCACCGACGAGCAGATCGACCATGTCGTCGATGCCCTCCGCAACTCGCGCGCCGTGCCCCCGGGCGAGGAGGAGAAGCTGGTCCGCAACCTCCTCAAAGTCAGCAAGGCGCATATCCGCGCCCATCGCACGTATCAGCCGGAGATCGTTCCCGTTCCGATCACGCTCTACCGCGCCGGCGAAGCACAGCCTGCCGATTACCCCTCGGCGCGCATCGAGCTGCTGCAAAAAGAGTCGCTCGGCTGGGACTCCCTGACGACGGAGCCGGTGCGGGTGGTGCAAACCTCCGGCAATCACGTGACGATGCTCAGCTCCTCGCACGCCGAGGAACTGGCGCACTTGCTGCGGCTGTCGCTCAGCGAAGCGATCGCAAAGGAAGGAGAGGCGCGGCTTCAGAACGCTTAGCCGTACTTCTCACTCTCTAATTGCGACTCTTTCCAATCGAGCGCCTTCTCCCCCACGCTGTTTGTGGGGGAGAAGGTGGCCGAAGGCCGGATGAGGGGGCGTTTGGCTGTCGCTTCAACGTTGCAAAGGCACTGAGCAGGTCAATCGGTTCACGCTCGCGAACAACGTGTTTCTCCCATCTTGCGCCCCCCTCATCCGCCTTCGGCACCTTCTCCCCCCGAAAAGCACGGGGGGAGAAGGCGCTCGATTGGAGAGAGTCGCGATAGGGTTGTGAGAAAACGGGTTAGCGCAGGGTTAGCCCCGGGGACGCGCCGAGGTGTAACGTTTGCAGCAACATACGCGCACGTGCGCGCCGAGGCGCAACGTTGCGGCACGATGTGTCCGCACGTGCGGCGCTAGTTGACCGCATTGCGGCCCTTCCTGTCCGCACGTGCGGCGCTAGTTGTCCGCATTGCGGCTCTTCCTGTCCGCACGTGCGGCGCTAGTTGTCCGCATTGCGGCTCTCCCTGTCCGCACGTGCGGCGCTAGTTGTCCGCATTGCGGCTCTTCCTGTCCGCACGTGCGGC
>DATLVW010000271.1:0-2197 GCA_035577085.1 Thermoanaerobaculia bacterium | reverse complement strand
GGTCTTCTCCGGCTTCGGCATCGCCTCCTTATATACCCGCCTCCCGCCAAAAGCGCGACAGGAAAATCTCTTGACGATCCGGCTGATGTAAATGTAAATTCACATTCGCATTATGACAAGCGCCCATCGATGAGAACGAGGAGATAGCCATGACTGCTGCCAGCATGCCCGTGTCCGCCGAACCCGCCGTTCAGGTCCATCCACTGCGCAACGCCAATTTCGTCCTCTGGTGGCTGGGCGCGACGACGTCCCTGCTCGGGGACCAGTTCTACCTCGTCGCCCTGCCGTGGGTCGTGCTCCAGTTGACCGGCTCGGGCGTGGCGATGGGGACCGTCGCGATGTGCGCGGGCATCCCGCGCGCTGTGTTGATGCTGATGGGCGGCGCGATCACCGACCGGACCTCGCCACGCAAGATCCTCATGGCCACCGCGTCGGCGCGGGCCGTGCTCGTGGCCGCGATCGGGTTCCTCCTTCTGAGGAACGTCTTGCAGCTGTGGCATCTCTACGCGCTCGGCTTGGCGTTCGGCGTCGCCGATGCCTTTGCTCTGCCATCGTCGGGACCCCTGCTGCGGTCTCTGGTCAAGCAGGAACAACTTCCGGCCGCCAACTCGGTGTGGCAGAGCAGTGCCCTTCTGACAGGAATCGTCGGGCCGGCCCCCGCGGGCATGATCACGAAGGCGCTTGGCGCGGCCTGGGCCTTCTTTCTCGATGCGTTCAGCTTCCTGTTCGTCATCGCCGCGCTGTGGAAGGTGCCGGATCCGCCACGTTCTTCTTCCACCGCGGCGAAGCCCGGCGTCTGGAGCGCCATCGGCGAAGGTCTTGCCTACGTCATGAAGGACGTACCTCTCCGCTCGCTCCTGCTGCTGGCCGCGGTCTTGAACTTCTGCCTGTCGGGACCGCTGAGCGTGGGCTTGGCGTTCATCGCCAAGAGCAGGTTCTCCTCGCCGGCCGCATTCGGCGGATGGATTTCCAGCGTGGCCGCCGGAACGCTGGTGGGAATGATTTTGGCCGGAATCTTCAAGTCGCGCCGCCGCGGGCTCCTGCTCCTGGGCACGAGCACCGTCCTCGGATTCTTGACGGCCTTGATGGGTCTGCTGGCCGGTTTCTGGCCCGTAGCCTTGCTGCTTCTGGTGATGGGGTGCTTCAGCGGGTTCATCAACGTACAGATTCAAGCCTGGCTTCAGCAGCGTGTGGAACGTGCCGTTCTGGGGCGCGTCAGCAGCGTCGCCATGCTGTCGTCGTTCGGTTTGATGCCGCTCTCGATGGGGGCAGCCGGCATCGCAGTGGACTGGAGCGCACGGTGGATGTTCGCCATCGCCGGTGCGGCGGTCGCTCTCGTGGCCGCATTTGGTGCGCTCCAGCGACCCCTGCGGGAAATGGAGTAGCGGCGAGACTTCCCCTCGGATCTCTCTGGCCACGTCCCTCGCGCCGTATAGAGCCGCTATTGGAATGCGATCATCAACAACGAGTTGCAGGAAAGCCAATATGCTTGGTGCAAGGACCGCTGGGGCCTGTCCTGGCAGAGATCGCCCACGCGTTCTGACCGACGCGCTCGTGGCCGGCAGCGATGAGGCAAAGCGTGCTTTCGAAGCGATGATGCCGCCGAGCCTGCTCGCGACGGCGTCACCGTGCCTGGTCAGAAGCTATAGCTCACCCGCGTATACACGAACCGTCCGTTCATCCCGAACGGCGAGTTGATCGGATACAGAAACACGCCGGCGCTTCCCACCTGCGCGGAGCCCGATGGAGTGCCGGCCCGCAGGTTTCTGTCGGGAAACGTATCGAACAGATTCTCCGCGCCAAGGGCAAACGTGTATCTGTTCCAGCGGTAGGACATTTCCAGATCGGTGAGCCATTTCGGCGAATAGGTCTGATCGTCGACCGGATTGATCGTCGCGCTGCAGAAGCTGCCGTAACGGCTCTCTCTGGCTGTGATGTTCACGGCGCCCTGGTTGTAACTCTCCATGAGACGGGTGTTGTCGCGCGGCTGACCGCATTCGGTCCGGCGCTGTTCGCCGCGATCGAACAACACGGCTCCGAGGCCGGTCAACTGCGTCGGGGTCGGCGCGATGTCGACGATCCGCGTCTTGTTGTTGCTGTACGCTGCCGAAAGATCGATGCGGCCGTTCAGCAGGGGTTGCTGATGGTTGACGACGAGATCGTAGCCATTCGTGCGAGTGTCGATTGCGTTGGTGAA
>DATLVW010000270.1:0-3271 GCA_035577085.1 Thermoanaerobaculia bacterium | reverse complement strand
CACGGCAACGCGATCGCGCTGCTCCCGTTCGTCATGCTCGGGGCACGGATGGTGGCGCGCAGTCCGGGAGTACGCGCGGCGTCGCTCCTGGCCGGTGTGCTGATCCTGCTGACGCTGTGCGGTCATCCGGAGACTTCGCTTCACGTCATCGCCCTGGCCACGGTCTATCTGATTTTCTGCGCGCGTGAGAAATGGGGACTCGTGATCGTCAGCGGCCTCGGCGCCGGCATCGCCGCCCTGCTCCTCACCGCATTCTTTCTGTTGCCGATGATCGAGGCGATTCCGCAGACGCGCGAGTACCTGCACCGGCGATCGGGTGCCGAGACGATGAGCGCATCGTGGAGTGGGGTCGCGCACGCGTTGGTGATCGACGTCATACCGTTCGGCGACGGAACGCCGGGCATTGAGGAGACGCGTCACGATGCGCCGCTGCGCCATCGTTCGCTGGGGTCGGCGTATTGCGGGGCGATGTTGCTGGCTCCGGCTCTTCTGGCGCTCCTGCGCTCACGGAGTCGCGAACGGTACTTCTTCCTCGGGGTCGTTTTGTTCGGGCTGCTGACCGGTGCGGAGGCTCCCGGCGTGACCGGTCTCCTGGCGCATTTGCCGGTATTCAACCTGGCCATCAACGCGCGGCTGATCTCGTTCGCGGCATTCGGCATCTGTGTGCTTGGTGCAATCGGTCTGGAGGAGTCGATCGCACAGCGTCATACGCTGGCGTGGCTGTTCCTCGGCGCCGCACTGACGATCACGGCTGGGACCGTGTTCGTCGCGCTCGAAGGCACGCTCACTCCCGACTTTGTTCGCGCCAACGCCATTCGCGAAGTCGTGCCGCTGCTGCTCGCGTTCGCGGTGCTCCGCGCGTTCACAATGCATCGTCTGGTGATGGGCGGACTGCTCGCGCTTCTCTTGTTGCAGCGAGTCATGGAGTTCGGAGGCTTCATCGCCACGGTGGACCGCCGCGCGTTCTTTCCGCCGATCGCCGGTCTCGAGCAACTTCCTCGGAACAGCGAGCCGTACCGCATCGTGGCGCAAGGGCCGCTGTTCGCGCCGAATATCAGCGTGCTCTACGGCCTCGAGGATGTACGCGGTTATCAGGCGATGACGTTGGCGAGGTTTGCCGAGACGTTTCCGCTCTGGTCGATCCCGCAACCGGTCTGGTCGAACCGCGTCGACGATCTGACCGCTCCAATGTTGTCACTGATGAATGTGCGCTACGCGCTGGCACTGCCGGAAACGGTACCGCCTGCAAGCTGGCGTCTCATCGGACGTTATCCTGGCTATCAACTGATCGAGAACAGCGGCGTGCTTCCCCGCGCCTTCATCCCTCGGGTGATTCACTCCGGCGCGAACAACGTGCTCGCCGGTATGGCTTCTTGTCGCGACTTCGCGTCCGAGGGGTGGATCGAGACCGAGGGAGCGCCGGCGAACGTGGCGAACGGCGAAGGAACTGTGGCCGTTCACGCACTCGGATCGCACGTAACGCTTCATGCCTCGATGCGCTCGCCTGGATGGATCGTCATTTCGGAAACGTTCTGGAAAGGCTGGAGCGCAACGATGGGACGCCAGCGTCTCAAGGTCCACTTCGCCGACCACGCCTTCCTCGGCATCTACATTCCTGCCGGCGTGCACGACATCGAGCTGTCGTATCGACCGAGGTCCGTTACGACGGGCGCGATCATCAGTATCGTCTCGGCGCTTGCGATGATTGCAGTCGTGGTCCTCGGCCGAAGACGAAACGAAGAATCAACCACAGAGACACTGAGGACACAGAGTTGAAGCCGTTACTCTGTGACCTCTGTGTCTCTGTGGTTCAAAGCTTTTGTTACCTCACTTCACGCGATTGCGGATTTCCTGCACGTGCACGGCCTTGACCGGAACGCCCGCGCTCAACGTATCGGTGTAGCCGCCGGTCGCGAACCCGAGTGGCGAGAGCGCCGCATCGAGAGCCGTCCTTAGTTGATTGATGTGAGTTGCTTTGATGAGCACGCCCGCCGATGCGCTGTCCGTGAAGCTGAACGCGGTGAGGCCCGCCAGCGAGCGAACGGCGTTGACGGCGGTGCGCAGCTCCGCGAGATGCACGGCCTTGATCCTGGTCGAGCGAACCGTGAGCGGGTCGTCGGTGAAGATGACGGTTGTTGCGAGATCCGCCGCGCTGTCGGATGACGCACCGCCTGCGTTCACGGCACGAACGCGATAGAGGTAGGCAGTGTTTGCCGACGCGGTGTTGTCGACAAACGACGTCGTGGTCGATGTTCCGATCTGCGTGAACGATCCGCCGGGAGCGCGGCGGAAGATCTGGTAGGACGTCGCACCCGTGGCGGCGTTCCATGTGATCGTCACCTGCGTCGACGTCGTCGCTCGCGCATTGACGCCGGTCGGAGCCGGCGGAGGTTGCGTGCCGGAGCCGGGGTAGACAGCCGCCACCGCGTGCTGATCCCACGGCTGCAGCGCTGCATTCAGACCGTTCGGGATGAACGACTTCATGATTGCTACGTCCGCGCATTCCAGCGATGGATCCGTGGTGCACGCGGTACCCGAACTATCCGCCCGCGTCTGATCGGAGTGCCGGAACCCGAGTGTGTGTCCGACTTCGTGGGTGACCGCGGAGTTGAAGTCGCCGTTGTTGAAGAGCAGCGTGCAGTTGGCGATGCCCTGGTTCATCTCGACGTCGCCTTCCGCGGTTACCGCAAAGGTCTCGTTGTTCGGACCGGCGCCCGTGCCCGAGGTCTTCGTCACGCCGCCGATGCCGAGCGTTCCGCTGTAGCCGTTCGCAGAGCACTGGAACGGTGTCACGCCGAACGAAGAAAGATCGCGCTCGAAGGCGATGGTGTTGGCGCCGTCTGATCCGGACAGGCCCGCAGTGTGTGTGCCGTTGTCGGCTCCGGCGTAGACGTAATTCACGTTCGAGTTGGGGTCGTTGTTCCAGGCCGCCATCGCTGTATTGATTGCGGTGACTCCTCCGCCGGGCGCGCCGGGCTCGGTGCCGAGACTGGTGAAGCTGACCGCGTTGGGGAAAACAAACCAGCGCGGTCCGAGTGATCCGCTCACTGTGAAGGTGTACGAGCTTGCCGAAAAGGTGGCCAGCGCCGCGACCATCGGCATCACGCGGCCGAGCGCCGGCGGCGCAGTCTCAGGAACGAGCGGCTGCGGCGGTACGTCGTAATCCTCGCTTGCCGGACCACCGGCGGAGAGGGTGGTGAGGAATCGAACGAAAGGTTCGGCGGCGCGGCGATGCTCGGCATGAACCGAACCATCAGGATTGCGCACCTCC
>DATLVW010000269.1:0-2820 GCA_035577085.1 Thermoanaerobaculia bacterium | reverse complement strand
CCCGCCGCGGCCGCGGCCACGGCGTCATAGATCTCGGGCCGACGCCCCTCGGAAATGTTCGGAACACATTCGACGAGTTTCATGCGCGGGGAAGGCTATCGCATTGCGAGCCGAAGGCGTTGTTTGTTGCCCCACGCCGTCATCACATCACTGTCTTCCTGAGCCGCCGGAGCCTCGCCGCGCGGAGCGCGGCGCGGCGGAGGACGGTCGAAGGACCCCAAAGTTGTATCCCGGTTGGGCGGCGGAATAGTCGACATTCCACCGCCCTGTCCAGGTTAGCAAGCTGGGGGTCCTTCGGCGTCCTCCGCCAGCTCCGCCTTCGGCTACGCGGCTCCGGCAGCCTTCTTCTAATGAACCTCCTGAATCGGAGTGAGGTTGAAGCCGAACTCGGCGGCCTTTTTCTTCAAGGAGTTAACGAGACGTTCGCGATAGCGAGCCTCGTAGTAGTCGACACCCGCTTCGCGGTATTGGGTTTTGTTCTTGAGCATAGAGTAGAAGATGAGGGCGAGCTTGTGAGCGGTTGCTTTGATGGCGCCTGAGCGGCCCAGCCGGGATCTGACCCGGCGGAAGAATGCTCCGAGAGCACACTGGGCTCGTTCGAGAGTTTGAGCGGCTATTCGAAAGGCCTGAGCAGCGCGGTTTGGTCGGATCACGGGCATTTTTTTGTAGATTCGTTTTCCGCCGGTGATGCGATTGTTCGGGCTGAGGTTGAGCCAAGCTGCGAAGTGTTTGCCGTTGTACCAGGCAGACATGTCCGTCCCAGTTTCGGAGATGATGGTCAGGATCGTGGAGGCCTCCAGCGAGGGAACCGACGTGAGATCAATGCCGGTGATTTCGAACAGGAGAGTCCGTCCGTCGAAGTGAGGCTGGTTCTTGCGACGGCGTTTTGCAGGCTTGGGTGCCAGACTGGCCGTGGCCGGCGTTTTGTCGAACTTCGAAAGCGCAGCCTCTATCTGCGCATCGCACTCTTTGATCTTGCTCTGGTAGGTGGTGAACAGATCCATCGCTTGTTTGAGCGCGAACAGATGCTCAGCGCGGTAGTTGCCTGTCAACGCCTTCACGAAGGTTTCCTCGGAGCTTTTGCAACTCGGTTCGCGTAATGCCGCCATCTCCATCGGATCACGTTTTCCGGAAAGGATCGCGTGAATGATCCGCAGTCCGGTGACGCCAACCGTGTCGGAAACGGCCAGGTGAAGCTTCACATTCATCAGATCGAGAGCTTTCTGAATGTGCCGGATATGGTCAGCGGCGTACCGGATCAGCATGTCTCGCTGACGCATCAACGCCCGGAGCGGAAGCATGTCTGCACCTGGCCGGAAAGCTCCGTTGAGCAAACCATACGTGTCCAGTTGCCGGATCCATTGGCAGTCGACCACGTCCGACTTCTTTTTTCGTGAGCCGATGCTTCGCGAGTCGACCAGTTTCGGGTTCAGCCCGCGCTCCTCCAAAATCTCGAATAGGGGAATCCAATACACCCCCGTCGCTTCGATGGCCACCGTGGTGATCCGGCATTCCACAAGCCAGTCGGCCAGTGCCTGCAGATCGGCCGTGAATGTTCCGAATGAGCGAACCGGCTGATCGCTGCGATCTTCGGGAACCGACACCCAGTGCTCTTCCGACCCGGCGTCGATTCCTGCTGCATCCGGGTTGACCACGACCAGATCTCCGATAATCTTGCGTTTGGACCGGAGGACCCGAGGTCGCTTTGCCATGACAACACCTCCGCAAAATGAAATTTTTGCGGACCCGCAGCGGAAGGCCCAGCTTAAATGACTCTTCTAAACGGGATCGCGAACGCGGCTCCTAACCGTGTCGCGTCACCAAGGCGACTTCGGCCTTCCGGGACCACTCTCAGGAACGGGCTCGTACTGCGCACCACTGTCTTGACGGCCTCGTCTGCGGGACCGCACGTGCAGGATACCGGTTCATTCCCTCATCAACGGCGCTCGCGCCGTTAACCCGCTCAGGATGACATTGCTATTTGTTGCGCGACATTGCTATTTGTTGTGCGGCGTACTCTTGATCCAATCTGGTCGCTACACTGACCTCACCAACATGCAAGTCACCATCGACGGCCGCGCGCTGGTCGGCAATCGGACCGGCATCGGCGTTCACACGGCCGAGATCGCGGGACGGCTGAGCGGCTCGCCGCTCATCGCGTCGCACGCGGAGATCGCCGACCGCTCGGGCCTCGAGCGCTGCCGTTTTCGCGTCGATCCGATGGCGCTCGGCGTGGCCTGGCAGCAGATCGTACTGCCGCGCACCGCCACCGACGGCGTGCTCTGGGCGCCGCACGGGACGCTCCCCCTGGCGCTCCGCATCCCCTCGGTGGTCACTCTTCACGATTTCAGCTCGCTCACGATGCCGTTGCGCCATCGCATCAAGACCATGCTTTCGTTCAACCTCTTCATCGGACGGAGCCTGCAGATGGCCACTCGAATCGCCGCGGTGTCGAGTGCGGTGGCCGAGGAGGCAGTAAGGTGGTTCGGCGTGTCCAGGGGAAGGATCGAGATCGTGCCGAACGGCGTCGATGAGTTTTTCACACCGGACGGTGACGAGGACGATTACGTTCTCTTCGTCGGCACGATCGAGCCGCGCAAAGGGCTCGACGATCTGCTGGCGGTGTGGGACTCGCTGCCGCCGCCGCGGCCGCGACTCGTTCTGTGCGGCGATGCGGGATGGGGGAACGTGACGCTGCCGCGGGATGCGGAGGTGACCGGCTACGTCGACCGCACGCGGCTGCGCGATCTGTATCGCCACGCCCGCGCGTTCGTCTATCCGTCGCGGTACGAGGGCTTCGGCATTCCGCCGTTGGAGGCG
>DATLVW010000268.1:0-6410 GCA_035577085.1 Thermoanaerobaculia bacterium | reverse complement strand
CGCGAAATCGACGACGTGGTCGGCGCCGACCATCATCCAGGTCTTCACCGCAGGCACGTTGATCGACAACTCCAGCGCGCGCTGGATCGTCACAATGCCGGCGTACATGCCGTAGTAGTTCTTCGGCGAATAGATCTGATTGCCGACCGGAATCGCTACCGGCTCGTCGAAAATCGTGTCTGCCGGCGTCATGCCCTTCTCGAACGCCGCGCCGTAGACGAACGGCTTGAACGATGAACCGGTCTGACGGCGCGACTGGATGGCGCGGTTGAACTTCGAGATCTGGAAGTCGTAGCCGCCGACGAGCGAGCGTACTTCGCCGCTCTTCACGTCGATGATGACCACGGCGCCCTGCACCTGCGGCAACTGATCGAGCATCCATTTGCGCGCGTGCGTCTTCGAATCTTCATCGAGCCGGATGTAGATGATGTCGCCGGTTTTGAGGACGCCTTCCATGCTCTTGTGCTGGGTCCAGGCGAACGACGCCGGCGGGAGCGTCATCGAGTCTTTGCCGACGCGCAACGTGACTCCGGCCTTGTCGACGACCGTGACGACCGCGGGATAGAGCTTGTCGGTGACGTATGGATCGTTACTCCAGCTCGGGTCTTTGTACGCGTTCGGATCGATCCCCTCGGCCACCAGATTCCGCGCCGGCTTTCGAAATCCGCGACGCCTGTCCCATCGACGCAGGCCGCGTTGCAAGGCTGTTTCGGAGGCCTGCTGCATGCGCAGATCGAGCGTTGAATAAACCTTGAGGCCGTGCTGGTAGAGGTTCTCGACGCCGAACTTCTCGCTCTTCTCGATGTGCTGGCGAATCTCTTCCGCGAAGTACGCGCCGATGCGCGGCGCTTCGTCCTTGAACGTGCCGAGGACGATCGGCGAGCTCACCGCCTGCTGGAGCAGCTCCTTCGTCGGGATGTAGTGTTCCTCGAACATCCGCCGGAGCACGTGATTGCGCCGGGCCAGCGCGTGGTCCGGATGCGTGATCGGGCTGTAGTACATCGGCGAGCGGATCAGCCCCGCGATCATCGCCGCCTCGGGAACCGTCAAGTCTTTGGCGTGCTTGCCGAAGTAGAGCCGCGACGCCGCTTCAACGCCGTATGCGCCGTGGCCGAGGTAAACCTGATTCGCGTAAAGCTCGAAGATCTGATCCTTCGTGAAGTTCTTCTCGATGTCGACGGCGAGGAATGCTTCGTTGATCTTGCGGCGGAAATCCTTCGCCGGAGTCAGGAAGACCTGCTTCGCAAGTTGCTGCGTCAGCGTCGATGCCCCTTCCACCTTCTTGCGGGCGATGAGGTCCTTCAGCGCGGCCCGGAAGATCGCTTTCGGATTGATCCCGCCGTGGTGATAGAAATCGGCATCCTCGGTGGCGATGATTGCCTGTACGACGGAAGGCGACATATCGCGCTTGGCGACGACGATCCGTTTCTGAATGGAGTACTCCGCGAATCCGATGCCGTTGCGGTCGTAGATTCGCGTGATGATCGCCGGCTGATAGTTCTCCAGCGACTTGACCAGAGGCACGCTGATGGCGTGGGCAAGGAGGAATCCGCCGGGGATGCCGAGGATGGCTGCCAGCAGAAGGATGATCAGACGCGACTTACGGCGGCTGCGCGGGATCGCCGCGGGAGGAAGATCGAGAACGTCTGTCACACTTAGAGTGTAGCAAAGCGGATCACCTTCCTCGTTCCTAAACGGACTCTGTAGAATGACGCCGATGTCGACCCTCTCTCCACCCAAGGCTCCCCCGGTTCCCGACTGGAGCCGTTTGGTCGCCGATTCGATCGTGCAGCACGGTGCCTGGCATACGTACATGAAGCTGGTGGAAGCGCGCGGACGCTATCCCGATGACCTCTCACGCCTCGGCTACACGGAGATTCTGCGAAACATGATCGTCCGCGATTTTCTCCACCATCCGAAAGGGATGCAGGCCATGCCGAAGCTGACGCCGGAGTTCCTGTCGAACTTCGACCGCTTCAATCTGACGGCCCAGGAGGGCTATCTGGTGTCACTCATCGATGGCCGCCTCGATCTGCAGAAACTGCTCCTTCTCAGTCCGTTCGATCACTTCACGACGCTGTTCAATCTCGCCAAGCTCCAGCACGAGCGCGCGATCACGGTGCCGCAATGAGCGCAAACAGCGGCAGGTACCCGATCTCCGAGCGTCTCAAGACGCCGATCGCGATCGTCAGCGAACGCGGTGCCGTGGAATGGAGCAACGCGGCGTTCGAAGCGACGTTCGGCGACGATGCCGGAGGTTGGCTGACCGAGGCCTCACGAGCTGTTGCCGGTGAAAGCGGCTGGCTGCAGGGCTTTTTCGTCGATGCCGACGAGCTTCGCTCCATCGACGTCGACATCGAAGGGCGCACCTATCGGATCGACAAGATCATGCATGTCGACGACTTCGACACGCCCTCCGTCGCGCTCTGGTTCGAAGACGTGACGCGTCAGCGAGAAGCCGAGCAGGCCAAGTCGGACTTCACCGCGCAGATCGTTCACGATCTTCGTGGGCCGCTCTCAGGCATTCAGGGCACGCTCGAATTCGTGCTTTCGCAGGAGGGAACGAAGCTCGATCCACTCAACTCGGATCTGCTGACCGAGGCGAAGCGGGAGTCCGAACGGATGATGGGGCTGATCAACGAGATCATGGATTTCTCCAAGATCCAGTCCGGCAGTTTCGCCGTCGAGCAGGAGCCGGTCCGCGTCGCCGGTCTGCTCAAGCGCGCCGTGCGCAGTCTGCAAAGCGTGGCCTCCCGCGACGAGGTCTTCCTCCTCTCCGCTCACGGCCGCGACGTCCCGCAGATCATCGGTAGCGTGGAGAAGCTGACCCAGGCGGTGATCAACCTGATCTCCAACTCCCTGAAGTTCACGCCGAAGAAGGGTCTGATCTCGGTCGGCGCCCAGATCCTGCGCAAGGGCGATGTGGCCGAGGCAATCGTGATCACGGTGACGGACAGCGGCATGGGGATCAAGGCCACGGAGCTGCAGCAGATCTGGGACAAGTACAAACAGAGCGGCAACAAGTCCCTCCGCGGCGGCGGCGGCACCGGCCTCGGGCTCTACATCGTCAAGCAGGTAGTCGAAGCCCACGGCGGCGAAGTGACAGTCGCCTCAGTCGAGGGAGTGGGCACGAGCATGGTCCTGAAGCTGCCGGTGAAGCGGGCGGCGTAGGTGGACGCTGCAACGCTGTGGGCCAGAGCTGTCCGCGACCGCTCCGGCTTTCGCGACGCGTTCTTTGCACTTCTGGAGGAGCACTCCGTCCGATACTGCGTCGTCGAATCGAACGCATACGTGGAGCCTCTGATCGGCCTTGATCTCGAGGTGGTCATCGCCTCGGAAGATCTTGAGCGGATCGAAACGCTTCTCGAGGGACAGTTTCACGTCGAGCGTTTCGAGCACAGCATCAACGTCAGCTTGCTGGATTCTCAGCTTCGCGAGCAGATCCAGACCGATCCGCGTTATGCCGGATTCGTATCGCGGGCCATGGCGCCCGAAGTTCTCGGTTTCACTCTGCAGGTTGCTACTGTGGAGGATGTGTTGCAGGGAAAGCTCTGAGCCTTTCTCGATGACACCCGTCGACAAAGCAAGCGTCAGAAGGATCTCGCGGACATCGTACGACTGATCGAAGCGTATCCCCGACTTCGGGACCGCGTACCTGATGAAGTCCTCGACCGTCTGGTCTGAGTCCGTGGCTGCTGCTGCGTCGTGGTGGTTGTCCTTGTTCAGAGACAACCGGAGCAAACGTTTCAGAGCCGGACCAGAATCTTCTCTGGGTGGAGCAAGACTTTCTCTTGGTGGAGTGAAACTTTCTCTACTTGGAGTGAAACCTTCTCTCCGTGGAGTGAAACCTTCTCTCCGTGGAGTGTAACGTTCTCTCAGTGGAGCGAAACTTTCTCTATGGGGAGTGAAACCTTCTCTACGCGGAGTGAAACTTTCTCTACGTCGGAGAGAACTTTCTCTACGTCGGAGAGAACTTTCTCTACGTTGGAGAGAAGTTTCTCTACGTTGGAGAGAAGTTTCTTTAGGTTGGAGAGAAGTTTCTCTAGGTTGGAGAGAAGTTTCTCTAGGTTGGAAAGAACTTTCTCTGGGTTGGAGAGAAGTTTCTCTAGGTTGGAAAGAACTTTCTCTGGGTCGGAAAGAACGTTCTCTACGCAGGAAAGAACTTTCTCCAGGTGGAATCAAGCTATCTCTCCGAGGAGCAGAATGTCTCGGACGCCGGCTGAGATCTTTCAGAATCCGGACAAAATCATCGAGACGCCGACTGCGATCACGCCGCTCCAGCGAGGCGGCCTGCTGCTGGAAACGGAGCGGACGCCGTTGCAGCGTGAACTTGCTCCGCTGCCGGCCGGCGGGAATGCCTCCGCCGCTTCGCCTCTTCGCACATGAACGTTACCCGCACCGCTTCCGCAGCCTTCAGCGCCAGCAGAAGGCTGGCGCCGATGTGACCGTGGCGTCGCACGAGCATGGTCTGTAGCTGCCGGTGAAGCGGGGGGCGTAGCGTCTCTGGGATACCACACGCCGGCTCCTCACGGTCGTGATCCTTTCAAGGCGACGGCCTTCCCTTGGATAGCCATGACTCAAACCGGAATGACGGTCGGCTGTTCGCGCAGCTGAACCACACGCTCAAGCTCGCCGTCGTATGGCAGACCACACATGCCTCGCATCACCGTGCAGACGATTCCCCGCAATATGGTGAGCGACCTGTACAGCTCCGTATCGCCAAGACCGAGGTGCCCAGAATGGACAAGTTTCGACCGCAAGATGTATAACCCACGGATATCCAGCCGAGCGGCAAGTGCTGCCTCGTCGTCGCCCGTGAGCTTCGCGAGGTACGGCGCAATATGGCGATGCTTCTGGGTCCCCATCATTGGAAAGACCTCAAGGCAGGTCCACGCCCAAAGAAACGCTTCGTCCGTGGGAGGCGATCCCATCGTTCTGCTGAAAAGTCGGGCGACAAGATCGAAACGATCGCGCATTGCCGGGTCTCGAGCGAGTACGCGACGAGCAATGGAGACGCCTTTTTCCAACGCCGCGCGGTTTAGTTGTTCCGGCTTAGAAAACATTGCTTTTGTGTTTAACGGGGTGCTGGGTGTCGCGCTAACCCAACCGACGTAAATCGGGAGCGCAAAGAGCGTAGGCGATGAGAGTAGCCCAATGATCCCTATCATCCGATCGACTACGCGGCGGCACTCTTCCTCAACGACAGCAGGATTCTCATTTGTGCGCGTCGACACAATGATGTAGCGCTTACCTGCTTCGAGGTCGATCGCTGGCGGTGACGGAATCTCGACCTCCTCGCCAACCTTACCCATTAGAGGCACAACAGCGCGATCATTTGACAAGCGGAACATGTATGCCGGCCCGGTAATTACCTCCACCTTGACCGGCGGGACGGCGATGACCAGACGCTCATTCAGCACGAGACGTGTTTCGTATACCGCGGCGAAATGCCATATGGGCGGCTGACGGCGCATGGCAGATATTACCGAACTTCACCGAGGATCGCATCGACGCCGAACGCGATCTCCGCTTCGGTGATGTCCGCGAAGACCTCGCACGTTCCGATGGCGCGGGGGAAGACCATGACGCGCTGGCTTCCGGTGTTCTTCTTGTCGTGCTCGGCTGCCGCGAGGATGGCATTGCGATCGATGTCTGCAGGTATCGGCGCCGGGTTCCAGGCGCGGATGGCGCGGTCGATCCTTCCGGCGACATTTCGCGCGAGCAGTCCGCGCTGCACAGCGATCGCGTTTGCGCCGATCATTCCCCAAGCCACTCCTTCGCCGTGGGTGAGGTTGCGATAGTCGAGAGCGGCTTCGATTCCGTGGCCGATCGTATGGCCGTAGTTGAGCAGGCGCCGCAGATCAGCTTCGCGCTCATCGGCCGAGACGATCTCCGCTTTCACCTGAATGGCCTTGCGCACCACTTCGTCGACGTCGATGCGCGGCGGCGATTCGAGCATCTCGAAGAGTGAGGCATCGCCGATTACGCCACCCTTCAGCGCTTCGAAGAGGCCGCTGAGCATCTCACGGCGTGGCAGCGAGTCGAGTGTGGACAGATCCGAGATCACTGCTCGCGGCGGAAAGAAACTGCCGATGAGGTTCTTGCCGCTGGCGTGATTGACCGCGACCTTCCCGCCGAGGGAGCTGTCGACCTGCGCGAGGAGCGTTGTCGGAATGTGGACGAGATCGATGCCGCGCAGAAAGATCGACGCAGCGAAGCCCGCCGTATCCCCCACCATCCCCCCGCCCACCACCACCGCCATCGAATCGCGCTTCGCTCCGCGGGCGAGAAGCTGCGTGACGACGTCGTTCACGGTAGTGAGGTTCTTGTGCGACTCCCCTTCCTCGATCTCGATCACGTCCGCATCGAGCGATGCAGCAATCCGCTCACCGAATCGATCGCGCAACGGC
>DATLVW010000267.1:0-5098 GCA_035577085.1 Thermoanaerobaculia bacterium | reverse complement strand
CTTCCCGTGCCGACCGTACTTTCCACGCCGATGACGCCATTCATCAACTCGACCAGGCGCTTGCTGACGACGAGGCCGATGCCCGTGCCTTCCTCGGTGTTGCCTTCCTGCCCGAGGCGGTTGAAGGGCTGGAAAAGCTGGGAGAGTTTCTCGGGAGTCAGTCCAGCGCCGGTATCGGTGACGGTCATCCGCACGTGACCCGCGTTGGGTGAGATGCAGCAGCCGACGACCACGGATCCTCCAACCTGGTTGTACTTGATCGCGTTGGTGAGCAGGTTGATCAGAACCTGCTTAATGCGCGTCCGGTCGCCTCTCACCGAGTGAGGCACGTCGAGGGTGGGAAAGGTCATGTGGATGCCGCGTCTCTGCGCCAGCGGCTCGATCATCGCCTGGCATTCGAGCATCACCTCGGTCAGCGAGACCGGTTCCAGCGACATCGACAGTTTTCCCGACTCGATCATCGCCAGATCGAGGATCTCGTTGATCAGGTCGAGCAGGTACCAGCCAGCGTTCAGGATCTGGCTGATGCTGTCGGTCTGCAATTGGGTCGGTGGCGGTGAGTCGGACTCCATCAATTGCGCGAAGCCCAGGATGGCGTTGAGCGGAGAACGAAGCTCGTGGCTCATGCTTGAGAGGAAGTCGGACTTGGCGAGATTGGCTTTTTCGGCGACGACGCGGGCGCTCTCGAGCTCGATGTTCTTGTCGTGCAGCACTTCGTCCAGCCGTTTGCGCTCGGTCACATCGCGCGCGGCGGCGAATACACCTTGCAGCCTCCGGTCGCGGTCGTAGAACGTAGTCGCGTTGTAGGAGACGTCCGTTTCCTTGCCATCTCTTGCGCGTGCGGTGAGCTCGTAGTTGGTGACTTTCGTCTCGCTCAGAACGAGTTTGATTCCGGCTTCGGCGCGCTCCGGATCGGTGAAGTAATTCTTGAACGGTGCGCCGATCAGCTCGTCGCGGGTGCAGCCGGTGAGCGCCTCCATCTGTTTGTTGACGTCGGTGATGATGCCGGAAGGATCGGTGGTCATCAGGGCGTCGATGTTCGACTCGATGAGCGAGCGCGTGTAGAACTGCTGATCGCGCAGCCGTTGATCGAGCCGCTTCTGCTCCGCCTCGACCTGTTTGCGTGCGGTGTTGTCGGTGCCAATGAGCAGGTAACCGATGATCGCGTTCTGCACGTCGCGCAGCGCCGTGACCGAGACGATGGCCGGAAAACGGCTCCCGTCCTTGCGGATGTAGGTCAGCTCGTAAATGTCTTCGATGCCACGCGATGCCTTGAAGACAAGTGCCTCGAAACCTGGCGTGATTGGCGTCTCGAGCTCGCGGCTGAGCGCTGCGGCGCGGGCGATCACTTCTTCCGGATCGGAGATGTCGGCCGGCGTGATCTTGTCCATCACCTCGGCTGCTGCATATCCGAGCATGCGTTCGGCGCCGACATTGAAGATCTGGATGACGCCTTTCGCATCGGTGGCGATGCTCGAAAAGTTGGCGCTGTTGAAAATTGCGTTCTGCAGCGCGCCGGCTTTGATGAGCGCTTCCTCCGCCTGTTTGCGGGCCGTGTTGTCGGTGCCGATGAGCAGGTAGCCGATGATCGCGTTCTGCACGTCGCGCAGCGCCGTGACCGAGACGATGGCCGGAAAGCGGCTCCCGTCCTTGCGGATGTAGGTCAGCTCGTAAATGTCTTCGATGCCGCGTGATGCTTTGAACGCCAGAGCGTTGAATCCGGGTGTGATCGTCGTTCCGAGCTCGAGGCTCAGCGCGGCGGCGCGGGCGATCACTTCCTGCGGATCGGAGATGTCTGCCGGCGTGATCTGATCGACGACGTCGGCGGCGGCGTATCCCAGCATCCGTTCCGCTCCGACGTTGAAGAGTTGGATGACGCCCTTCTCATCGGTGGCGATGCTGGAGAAGTTGGCGCTGTTGAGGATGGCGTTCTGGAGCGCGCCGGTCTTCAGGAGAGCTTTTTTCCTTCGAATCTCCGTGACGGCGGCGTCGCTTGCCGCTTTCGACTTCCTCGCGCGCCGGTCGGTTACGGGAGGAATCACTACCTTTTCCAATCCACTCATGGGGCTCACCTTGCCCTCTTCGCTCAGGAGAATGGACGAGTGACGTCCGCCCGGTGGTCGCACCACCAGACGTACGATCTCGCTCTCCTGGAAGGGGGAACACTAGAGAGCCAAGCAACCCGTGTGCCGTCGGAGTGCGGGCGTCTCGCCAGGCGTCTCGCCCGCGGGCACTCGGGCGTCCCCGCCCGAGTGCTTTGTGCGAGACATCCTCCCTCGCAAAAAGTTTACTTTGCTCAACGCCCTTAATGCACTAATCTGCCGCCCGGTAATCCAGCAAGGTCCTTTCAAACAACTCATTCCTCTTGAAGCGCTGACCCAGCGGCGCCTCTGTGTGGACTTCGCGTAACCGGTTTCAACAAAGGGAACCCAAATGTCCGAGCCTCGTTTTTCCCGCCTTGCCCTGATCATCGCGACCGTCAGCCTTTTCCTCTCGATCCCGGCCATGGCCGCGACGACTCTCTCGATCGCGCCGCCGCCGGTTTCCTGGAACATCATCGGCCTTGACAGCAACACTCCGGCGACGGGACCTCACCTCTTTCCCGTGGGGACGCGCGTCTGCAGCAGCGCGGCCACGACAAACGTGTCGGTCAGCTTCTTCTTCGATACCGCGAATGCGAACGTCAACCTTCGCGCCGGTTCGCTGAGCACGGTCGTCATTCCCGCGATCGGCGCCGGCCAGTGCAAGGACGCGTACTTCGAGGTCGACGTCACGCAGACCGCGGCTGCGTTCGACACGGCGCGCCGCTACCACATCACTGCCACCGATGGCTCGGGATCCGTCACCACAGTGACCCCGAGGGAACTGTATGTGGAGCATCTGATCTCGCAGAACCGCAACTCAGTCACCGATGTGAAGTTCGGACCGGTCGGTTGCGGCGTAGCTAACACGTGCACCTCCGTCGCGCCTGGCGGAGCGATGAATCTCATCGTCGGGAGCAGCTACGACATCCAGCTTCTGGGCGGCACGGCCACGCAGGGCTACAACCAGTTCGAAGCGTTCATCAACTTTCCCAACACGATCTTCCAGATCCAAAGCGTCGCCACCACGTACTCAGCGGACAACTCGCCGTACGTTCCGGGTCCGGCGCCGACGGTCAACGACAAGCTCTACGCCGACGCCTGTCTCTGGCAGAACGATCCGAACAGTCCCGCCTACCGTTCCTGCGTCGGCGGTGATTTCAAAGCCGGCGGCAGCAACGTCGTCACGACGTACAGCATTAAGATCGTCAGCGGCGGCGGCACGAGCCAGACATTGGGCTCGCTGCTCTACGATTTCTCGGGCAGCAGCTATCACTACAACAGCGACTACGGCGTCGGCGCGCGCATCGCCAACATCATCGACCCGACGGCCGCAAACATCAGCAAAGCATTCACACCGAATCCGACGAGTCTGAACGGCATCTCCGCTCTCAAGATCACGCTGACGAATCCGAATCCGGTGGCAGTGAGCGGCTACAACTTCGTCGACAACCTTCCTGCGAACCTGGTCGTTGCCACGCCGCCGGCCGCAACGACATCCGGCTGCGGGGCGCCCACGCTCACCGCCGTGGCCGGATCGAGCTCGATCACGTTCTCGAACGGAACGGTCGCCGCGGGCAGCCCCGGCACCTGCGTGATCAGCGTCAACGTCACGCCGACGGCGACAGGGAGTCTCGTCAATACGACGAACCATCTTTTCATCGATACGGACGACACCGGACACTCCGGCACGGACACGCTGACCGTCAACAGCGCGCCGCCTCCGGGAACTGGACTGTGCGGAGTGACCATGGCATCGTGGACGGTGCCTGACGGCACGGTCGCCAATCCTCCCGATCTCGCCGGCGGTCTGCCGACGACGAAAGCCGCGAATGTGGTTACGGCAACGCTCGCCGCGAATGTCCCCGCGGATACGGCGATCGTCACTACCGGCGGGCACGGCGACACGACAGCCTGGCGCACGAACGGCTACAAGAACGACGGCAATTTCATTCAGTTCACGATCGATACGACGAACTACACCAACGTCCATTTCAGCTTCTGGGTAGCCAATCCGAGCCCGGCCAATGGTCCCACCGCGTTCAACCTCACCATCAACAACGGAGCCGGTTTCGGAGCGCCGATCGTGCTGGCTGTTCCGCCCATTGCGTTTACGAACTACAACATCGATGCAACCGGCCTGACGAACGTGGCCGGAAATACGATCTTCAGGCTTACGGCTACCGGCGCCAACAACGACGCCGGCGGCGCCTCATTCAACTACGACGACATGCTCTTCACCGGCTGTACCGCGGCGGTGAAGGCGACGATCACGAAGACATTCGTGCCCAACCCGATCGCCGTCGGTGCGGTGTCGACGCTGACGTTCACGCTCACCAACGCGAACGCAGCGCCTCTGACGGGCGCCACGTTCACTGACTCGCTGCCTACCGGTGTTCAAGTGGCGGCCACGCCATCCGCGAGCACGACCTGCGGCGGCGGACCGACCTGGGCGCCTGCGGCCGCGGCAACGACGCTGACGTTCGGATCACCTACCGGTGGAACCATCCCCGCCAACGGCACCTGCACGGTCAGCGTCAACGTAACCGCCACGACGTCGGGTCCGCACTCGAACACCAGCGGGTTCCTGTTCACGACCGAGGGAGGGACAAATACGTCGAGCGTCGCGTCTGCGTCGCTGACGGCCGTGCTTCCGCCATCGATCGCCAAAGAGTTTGCGCCATCGCCGATTCTCGCCGGTGGCATCTCACGCCTCACCTTCACAATCACGAATCCGAATCCGAACGATGCCATCAGCGGCGTCAACTTCGGCGATACGTTTCCGACTTCACCCGGCGCAATGGTCGTAGCCGGGACTCCGAATCCATCGACCACCGGTTGTGGCGCGCCGACGTTCAGTCCCGTTGCCGGCGCCGGCTCGATCACGTTCAGCGGCGGAGCGATTGCGCCAGGCGGGACATGTACCGTCGCCCTCGACATCACCGCGCCGGCCACCGGCACGTACAACAACACCAGCAGCCCCGTCTCGCACATCATCAACGCGCAGACGGTGAACG
>DATLVW010000266.1:0-4868 GCA_035577085.1 Thermoanaerobaculia bacterium | reverse complement strand
GACCCCCGACTCCCGACCCACGACCCCCGCGCCAAAGATCACGCTGTCCCGATCCACGGTCTGCGCCACCGGCTCGTGCGTCGCCTCGAGCAGCGCCAGAGCACGGAACGTTGCGGCGGCGCCGTCGCGGTCGGAGCGAATCGTCAGGTTGCGGATCGACAGCGTCGTATGAAGTCCGCGACGTAGGGACTCATTGAGGAACGTGGCCGCGTCGCTGATCATCTCCTCGAACGCTTCCTCGCTCACATCCTTCGGCCGGTACGGATCGACGACGACATGCACCGCGCGGCCGGCCTCGAGCTCGGTCTGCTTGATGATCCAGCGCCCCACCGATGCCGATTTCTTCCAGTGCACGCGGCGAAGCGAATCCCCTCGGCTGTAGTCACGAAACGAATGAATGTCCGTTCCCGCTCCGATGCGGTTCGACGAATACTGCTCTCCCTCGATCGTGCGAAAGCGCTCCCGGGTTGATTCTTCATCGAGCAGGCGCGGAAAAACGACGATCTCAGCATCCAACCGCGGGCGTCGCTTCTTCAGAAAGAATCCGAACGGATAGCGGGTGTACAGATCGATGCGCGAGAGGTGCACCAGACCGCGCCGTCGGAAGCGAAACCGCGCCTGCAGCACGACCTCGGCGCGCCGCCCGATCAACGGAACCGCCAGCGGCGCTTCCAGGTCGTTCGAAGTGATGATCAGATCGCGAACGTTCCAGATGCGCGACCGGTTGATCACGCGAAGACGCCCGTGCGCGGTCCGCATCGCCCACGCCTCATCGACACCTTCCAGCTCGACGACGAGATGTTTGAGTCCCCCCTTCGATGCGATGCCCGACAGCAGCAGGCAGCCGAGCATGAAGGAGAGACCGATGTAGAGCGCGTTGTTGCCGGTGTTGATCGCGGCAAATCCGACGACGATGGTGAAAACGACAAACGACGAGCCGACGCGCGTGAGCCGGACGACGCCATCGAATTGCCAGGGAGCCACGGTGTCGGGCGCAGTGGTCACGGAGCTTTCAATGCGTGGGTGCGGTTTGGGATTCCGGGGGTAGGGTGTGGGGGGTGGGGGGTGGGGTTGGATTGATTGCGGGGGGTCGGGGGTCGGAGAACGGGTGAATCACGGTCGCTCCGCACATCCACGTCTTCGCCCGTCGCATCCTTCCCGTCTTCGCGTCTTCGCGTGACCGGTTTTCCTGGAGGCGCGCCGTTCTCCACCCCCCACACCCCACTCCCCACTCCCCGTGATCAAATGTTTTCCAACGCATCACCTCGCGGCACGCATACTTTTCGCATGAAGCGCCGCCTTGTTCTTCTCACCGCCGTCGCCATCGCATGCTCTCCTGAATCGAGCCGCCTGCCCGCAGCTATCAACTCGGCGCACGATCCGATGCTGCAGCATCACGAGATCCGCATCGATCAATTGCCGAAACCCTTCGCGACTCCCTCGGCCGGCAACCCTCCGCACGTCGAATCGCAACCTTCCAACGCCACGCTTCACCTCCTGCCCGGCTTTCACATCTCGCTCTTCGCGGACAAGCTCGACAATCCGCGCGCGATGCTACAGGCGCCCAACGGCGATGTGATCGTCTCCGAGCCGGGAGCGGGGAAGATCATCATCCTTCGCGACGCGAATCACGACGGCATCGCGGAACAACGCTTCACCTTTGCGACCGGTCTCGACAACCCTTACGGCCTGGCCTTTCACGATCGCTTCCTGTACGTCGGCAGCGAGAGCGCTCTTCTCCGCTTTCCTTACGCTCCGGGGCAGACGAGCGCCAATGGAAAGCCACAGGTCATCGGACCGCTCCCGTCCGGCGGTCATTCCACCCGAGGAGTGCTGTTCAACCGGGCGGGGACGAAGATGTATGTGTCGATCGGCTCCAACTCGAACGTCAGCGCCGGCGAAGGACCGGAGCGCGCCTCCATCATCGAGCTCAATCCGGATGGAAGCGGCAGACACGTGTTCGCGGGCGGCCTGCGCAATCCTGTCGGGATGGCGTGGGAGCCGGTGACCGGCGCGTTGTGGACTGCGGTCAACGAGCGCGACGGACTCGGCGATGAGCTGGTTCCCGACTACGCCACGGACGTCAAAGCCGGCGCCTTCTATGGCTGGCCCTACGCCTACCTCGGCGCGCACGAAGATCCGCGCCGCGCCGGCGAACGGCCTGACCTCGTCAAGAGGACGATTCCTCCTGCCGTGCCCATTCAGTCCCATTCCGCGCCCCTCGGCATCGCCTTCTATCAAGGTTCGATGTTTCCTCCCGAGTATCGCGGGCGCGCCTTCGTCGCGCTTCATGGTTCATGGAATCGCGAGCCGCGAACCGGCTACAAAGTCATCAGCATCCCGTTCAAGAATGGGAAGCCAACAGGCGGATACGACGATTTCGTCGCTGGCTGGATGCCGGATGAAACGAGCCGGACCGTGTGGGGCCGTCCGGTAGGCCTTCTCGTTCTTGCCGACGGATCCCTGCTCATCTCCGACGACGGCGGCGAAAAGATCTGGCGGGTGACGTACGGGAAGTAGGGGGCGACAGCGCTAGGACTTTTATCTTCCTGAAATTTGTCCCAGACCCATTTCGGTAAGGTTTTTACCTTCCTGAAATTGGTGGCGGACCAATTTCGGTAGGGTTTTGACCTTCCTGAAATTGGTCCCGGACCTATTTCGGTAGGGTTTTGACCTTCCTGAAATTGGTCCCGAGCCCATTTCGGTAGGGTTTCGACCTTCTTCAAGTTGGTCCCGGACCCATTTCGGTGGGTTTTGACCTTCTTGAAATTGGTTCCGCGCCCATTTCGGTACGGTTTTGACCTGCTCGAAATTGGTCCCGGGATCCGGCTTCGCGCAACACACGCCGAGGCGAGGACGCCTCGGCGCCGCGAGCGAGACGCCCGCACTCCTTCGGCTTCCCTCTTGCACTGACCACCTTCGTCACACACCACACGACGAAAGGAAGACAGATGCCACGAAAGCAGGGGAAATCGGCTGTCAAACGGGCCGGAGGCGCCGTCGCACGCACTGCCCGGAAACTGGCGACGAAGCTTGATCCTCGGAAGCATGCAAAGGTTGCCGCCGCTCCGGCAGCGAAGAAAGCAAGAGCAGCAAAACCAAAGACAGTGCCGACGAAGACCACTCCGGCACCGTCCAGGCCTGTACGACGAGAGTCCGATGTCCCGATGGACCTTCTCGCGCAGACCTACGCACCGAGGCAGACCAGCATCAAGACGTCGTTCCGAAGCGATGGAGCCGATCACGAGCGTGATCAGGAATTGCCGCCCGGCCCCGGCGAGCGCTTCGAGAACGAAGACCACTTCACCAACAAGTCCGGCGACTCACGGATCGGCACGCATGGCCGCACCTACGAGCCGGTCGAACAACGCGCAGCCACCGCAAACGCAGCAAGGAGATAACGACATGGATACACCGATGGAAAACACAGGCTTCGGAAGCGCCCCAACCCCAACCTCGAGCGGCGGGACCGGTTCAATGGCTTCGGCATCAAGCGGCTACTGCCCCACCTGCGGCCAATCCCGCTCTGCCACAGGGACCGGCGCTCTCGAGCAGTTTCTCGGGCGTCTCGGCATCACCGAGGAGATGATCACCAACCTCAAGTCGTCGATCCAGAACGTCGACATCGAGGAGTACCTCACCACCGCCCGCGACTACCTCAAAGGCGGCAGCGAAAAAGCAACGACCTATGCGAAAGAAAACCCCGGCAAGGTCGCCGCAGGCGTGGCAGTGCTCGCGGTAGGAACGGGGCTGCTGATCAGCGCATTGAATCGGGATTAAGTCGGTCAAAGCCACCCCAACCCTCTCGCCAACACTTCTCAATCGAGCGCCTTCTCCCCCACGTTTTTTGTGGGGGGAGAAGGTGGCGAAGCCGGATGAGGGGGGCGACCAACTCACGATTCCTGATCATCGAAGCGGGTTCCAATCGACCTTCGCGGACGTCTTAAGCACTAGCCAAACACCCCCTCATCCGGCCTTCGGCCACCTTCTCCCCCACTGAAAAGCGTGGGGGAGAAGGCGCTCGATGTTCGAGCATCGTTGAGAGAAGGTGCTCGATGGTCGAGTGTCGCTGTTTGCTCGTCGGAAGAATCAGAGCTTGGCTGAGGAGACAGCGGCTCTCTCGTACAATGCCCCAATGCCGCTGGTCCCTGAGTTGAACGTCGCCGACCGCACCTGCGTTGTTGGCGACATCACCATTCATTACGTCGAAGCGGGCCGCGGGCCGCTCATCGTTCTGCTCCACGGCTTCCCCGAGTTCTGGTACTCGTGGCGCAATCAGATTCCGGCGCTCGCTGCGGCGGGCTTTCACGTCGTGGCCGTCGATCTCCGCGGATACAACGAATCGTCAAAGCCGCGCGCGATTGAATCGTACCGACTGCCCGAACTGGCCAAAGACATCGCCGGCTTGATCACGCAGATCGGCAAAGGGCCGGCTGTCGTCGCCGGACACGATTGGGGCGGCGCAGTGGCCTGGTTCATGGCGATGCTGTATCCCGAGCAGGTCAAGCGCCTCATCATCCTCAACTCACCCCATCCGGTCGCCTACCTGCGCGAGATGCGCCGCTCCGCGCGGCAGAAATGGCGCGCCAAATACCAGCTCCTCTTTCATCCGCCGTGGCTGGCCGAGTTCGTCCTCCGCCGCTTCCGCTACGCCCTCCTCCGCCGCTCCCTCTCCCGCCTCGGCTGCTTCACCCCCGAGGAGATCGAGCGCTACGTCGAGGCCTGGTCGAAACCGGGAGCGCTCACCGGCATGGCCAACTACTATCGCGCCACCCGCCTGAGAAAGGGCATGCGCGGCCTCGTCCGCCGCATCGACATCCCCACCCTCATGATCTGGGGCGACCTCGATCCCTTCTTCACCCCCGAGA
>DATLVW010000265.1:0-2937 GCA_035577085.1 Thermoanaerobaculia bacterium | reverse complement strand
TGGCCGAAAGGTTCTCATCCTCTCCGGCGATGTTCCACTCACGCATCCGCAGACTCTTCAACAGTTGATCGATGAGCATGAGCAGTCGCAAAACGCGCTGACACTCCTGACGATGAAACCCGCGGATCCGGGCATGTACGGACGCGTCGTGCGGGACGCTGGTGGCGCGGTCATCCGGATCGTCGAAGCAAAGGATGCGACTGACGCGGAGAAGCAGATCGGCGAAGTGAATGCGGGTATCTACGTTTTCGACAGCGCCCATCTGTTCGGCAATCTCAGGAATCTGTCGACGGACAATGGGCAGGGGGAGTACTACCTCACGGATCTTCTGGCCATGCTGCGCAACGCCGGTCACCGCGTTGGGGCTGTTGTCGCATCCGATCCGATCGAAGCGCTCGGCGTCAACTCGCGTGCCGAGCTGGCAACGATCGAAGGGGAGATTCAGCGCCGTGTGGTCACGAAGCTGATGCGCGAGGGCGTCACGTTCCGCAATCCGGCCACCGTCGTCATCGATTCGACCGTTGCCATTGGCAACGACTCCGTCGTCTATCCGTACGTGACAATCGAAGGCGAGACCACGATCGGCTCGCGCTGTGTGATCGAGCCTGGGGTGCACCTCACCAACGTTACCGTCGGCGACGATGTCTACCTCAAAACCGGGACCGTGGCCGAGGATGCCGTCATCGAAAGCGAGGCCTCGATAGGTCCGTATGCGCATCTCCGGCCCGGTACGCGGCTCGGACGTCACGTCAAGATCGGCAACTTCGTCGAGACCAAGAAAGCGATCTTTGGCGAAGGGGCAAAAGCCTCTCACCTTTCCTACATTGGAGATGCCGAAGTCGGCGAGGATGTGAACATCGGCGCGGGAACGATTACCTGCAACTATGACGGCGTGAACAAGCATAAGACCGTGCTCGAGGACGGCGTTTTTATCGGTTCCGACACCCAACTGGTCGCGCCGGTACGCGTAGGCAAAGGGGCCTACGTCGGCGCGGGCTCAACGATTACGAAGGACGTGCCGGCCGGCGCGTTGGCCCTCAGCCGCACGCCGCAACGCGTCATCGCGGGATGGGCGGCGCGAAAGCGGGAAGAGCGGGCGAAAGAGAAAACGAAGTAGGTAGCGGCGCTTCGAGAACGCCGAAACGCGGGTGCTCGAGCTTCCAGGCGTGAAGCATCAGCCGCTTCGCGCGCGCTCCCGAGCCGTAGCGCCGATCGCCGGCAACAGGATGATTAATCGACGCCGCGTGAATGCGAATCTGGTGCGTGCGGCCGGTATCGATGACCGCCTCCACGAGTGTCGAGGCGCCATCATTGCGCAGCGGCCGGAACGTGGTTCGCGCTTCCTTCCCCTGAACCGCCGTGTCGACGACCTGCTCGTCCGTCATCACACCTTCGACGATCGCGACATAGGTTTTGCGGATCGCACCCTGTGCGAAGAGCGCTGACAACTCGGCAGCGGCAGTTTGAGACCGTGCGAAGAGGACTACGCCGCTGGTCGGTGTATCCAGCCGATGCACGAGCCAGATGGCGTGGAAACGAAGCCGAAGCAATTCCTCGAGCGAACGCTGTACCCGGTCGCGCGCCGGCTGCGTCGGCATCCCGGCCGGCTTGTCGGCAGCGATCCAGTCGTCCGTTTCCCGAATGATCGCGATCTCCGGCTCATCCTCGGCCACAGCAATCCGGTCGTGCGCGTTCACTTCGCGAGACGCGATCGACACCGCCCGCTCGTTGACCAACACGCGCCGCGCCGCGATCAACTCGCGCGCGCGGCGACGCGAGATCTCCGGAAAACGCGCCGCGATGGCCTGGTCGAGTCGCATGATTCCTTGATTTGAGGATTGTTTTGACCGGAAGTATCCGTTACATTGGACTGACCCGGGAACAGGCGAAAGTCGGCTCCATGCCGGGTGTTCGGTCCCACTGGGATCGAACCTAGCCTGTTACGGGTTTTAGTTTTTCCAGCGATAGCGGATTCGAGTCACTGTACCATTCGCCATAGGCCTTCCGCCGCGTGTCATCCAGATCCATGATGATCCGATAGTGAGCCGAGAGCGGAGCGAAGTAACGATCCTCTCGCCGCTCGTAGAGACGTTGCAAGGCCCAGAGAAAATAGTCGGCAGCTTGCAAGCCGCCAGACTCATGCGGATAGGCGGTGGCTATATCGCAGGGCCCGAAATTGCGCTCCCCCCACCTGGATGCGAAGTTTGCCTGCGCACGGCCGATCGCTACCGTTAATGCCTCTTTGCGATCTCGTGAGCCCCGCCTGGCGACGATGATCGTGTTTGATTCCGCCAGATGCAGTCTGTTCCGCAAGAGGCGCGACACCATGTCGTCATAAATTTCGTTCTGCGACAAGCGGATACCACGGCGAAAGAGCCGGCGCCCATCTTCGACGAGAGCGTCTTTCGAGCGGATCGCGACAAAAACTTGAATATCCAGCCCCGCAAGCAGACTGAAGACCTTGTATCGCACCTCGGGCGCATCATCTTTTGCGTGAAACGATGCTGCCGTTTTTCTTCGCGCAGGATCGAGCGACGGAATGCGATTCAGTAGTGGATCTCGAAGAATGCTCTCGCGAAGGGCCGCGAGTTGTCGTTCGAGGGCCTCAGGGTCAGCGACAAACGCTGCGCCGACCATGAAGTAGTTGGAGACGCCTTCCATTCCGAGTACAACCTGTTTCCGTTTGTTGAAGAGTGACAGATCACCAGCTTCATCAATGAAGTGGTGCATCCTAGGCACTCTCGGCTTCGCCGTCGTCATTCTCAAGAAACACGAAAGGCACAGCCTGCGGCTGTGCCTTTCGCTCCTGAATCGATTTTGCAGACCTACTTCGCGGCCACTCTCGTCGGCTTGGAGGGAGGAGCGGCAGCGATTGCGGGTTCGCCGCCTTCGATCACCGTCAGCTCCGGTACGCCGATGCCGATGGCGCGGCGGACC
>DATLVW010000264.1:0-6273 GCA_035577085.1 Thermoanaerobaculia bacterium | reverse complement strand
GGTCTTCTGGCGCAGCGCTCGTGGGGACGCCTTGCGCGCGTGGTCGCGGGCGGCGCACCGTTCGCGTTGATGCTGGCGCTCTACCAGAAACTCGCGTTCGGCAGCGTGCTGGCGTCGCCATACACGTACGAGAAACTGCCGGAGTACCGGGCGCTGGCACATACCGGCCTCTTCGGACTGCAGGCGCCCAGCCTCGAAATCCTGATGCGGCTTCTGTTCGATCCAGCGCGCGGGCTTCTTATCTTCGCTCCGATCATCGCCGCAGCACTCCTTGCGATTCCCGCGGCAAAACGAGCGTTGCCCCGCGCCGCGTTCGTGACGTTGCTTCTCACCCCGGCGGCACTCATCGCCATCTACTCCGGTTATCCGAACTGGCATGGCGGCTGGAACGTCGGGCCGCGCTACATCGCAGGC
This sequence comes from Thermoanaerobaculia bacterium, assembly GCA_035577085.1. Taxonomy (GTDB): domain Bacteria; phylum Acidobacteriota; class Thermoanaerobaculia; order Gp7-AA8; family Gp7-AA8; genus JADGNZ01. Next base: position 5,859 of record DATLVW010000264.1, on the reverse strand, counting down.
GCGATTCCGTTTCTTCTCTTCCCGCTGGCGTTCGCGCGCGGACGACGCATCGCAGCGATTCTTCTCGGCGCATCGGCAGCAGCGGTCGTTCCGATCACACTGACCTTCCCGTTTCCGGACCGCAGTTTCATCATGCCGTGGTCCACGCTCGCTCTGCCGTTGCTTCGCGACGGCCTCGTCGCCCCGAACCTCCTCCATCTCGTGTGGCGGCCGCTCGCGATCATCGTTCCGCTCGCGATCGTCGCGGCAGCGATCATCATCGCGACGAGGCGGAATGCTCTGCTCGCCGCCCTCGGCGCAGTCCTGATGTTCGCCATCGGTTCGCTCGCGCCTTCGCCGTCACTCACGCAGCAACTGCGGATCGGCTACATCGAGGAGGCCTACTTCGAACAGCGCGGGGCGATGGCGCGCGCTGTCGGGGGGCTTCCGCTGCCGCCGCGAGCCGTCGCGCGCGCCCTGGCGGAAGCGAATTTGCCGCCTACGTCGTGGCCGTTCTGACAGTACCGCGCGGCACCGGGTCGCGAAAGATCCGGTGCGAGTAGAGATGCTTCTTGTGCAACTTGTAGAGGACCATCGTCTTGAGGATCTCGAGGCCGTAGCGCACCGAGCGCCAAAAACCGATCTGCGAGGCCTCGTCGAAATAGCGCGTCGAGATCGGTACCTCGCGGATGCGCATCCCCTTGGCAACGCCCTGCGCGATGATCTCGGTATCGAAGACGAAGTTGTCGGAGTTCGCTTCAAAATTCACAGTATCGAGATAGCGCTTCGTGTACGCGCGGAATCCAGAGTGGTACTCCGAGAGGAAGATGTAGAAGGTCGCGTTCTCGACCATCGTCAGAAAAAGGTTTGCCAGGTACTTCCACTTCGGCATGCCCCCTTCCATCGGACGGCCGCCGAGCATGCGCGATCCGAACACCGCTTCGCAATCGCCGCGCAGCAGCGGCTGCACGAGTTGCGGAATGATCTTCGGATCGTACTGATGGTCGGGATGGACCATGACCATGATCTCGCCACCCATCTCGTCCATGGCCGTGCGGTAGCAGGTCTTCTGGTTGCCGCCGTAACCGCGGTTGTGTTCATGAACAACCACGCGCATCGGCAGTTGACGCGCCAGCTCGACCGTCCGGTCGCGTGAACGGTCATCGACGAGGAGGATCTCATCGACCCAGTCAGCCGGGATGTCGTCGAACGTCGCCTGCAACGTTTTTTCCGCGTTGTAGGCCGGCAGAACGGCGACAACTTTCTTCTCGTGGTGCGGCATGGGCGCGCGAGAATAACACAGCGCAAATGGCGGACCTTCCGACTCGACTACAATCGCGAGCCGTGAGTGACAAGCCTCCGATACCGGTCAGCCGGCGCACCGATCTGCTCGCGCTCGGCCTTCTCTTTCTGATCGCGACGATTTGCTTCGCCGATGTCCTGGCCGGCATCAACCAGCTCTACATGCGCGACATGACGCGCTACTACTACCCCGCCAAGCAGATCCTTCGGGACGTCGCGCAGCATGGTGAGTTTCCGTACTGGAACCGCTACTTCTCCGCCGGCCAGCCGCTCGCGGCGAATCCGGAGCATGAAGTCTTCTATCCGCTCACCTGGCTGATCCTCCTGCCGAGCTACGATCTCGGATACCGGCTCCTGGTCCTCATTCACATCTACATCGCGCTGTTCGGCATGTATGCCTTGTTGCGCTCGATGGATCTCCGCCCGCCGGCGGCGTGGATGGGCGCCTTATCGTTCGGTCTCGGCGGTCTCTTTCTCTCCTACATCAATCTCCTGCCGATTCTTTTCTGCGCTGCGTGGATTCCCCTCACGTGTCTTTACGTCCGGCGATTCCTTCTGCGACGGAACATGCGCGACTTCGCGGCGGCAGCGCTCTTTCTCGGCATCCAGTTCCTGGTCGCGGAGCCGACCACGGTCATGCAGACCGGGCTCCTGATCGGGATGTACGGGCTCTATCGAGGCTGGTACAGCCGGCCGCGCGCTTCGAAGCTCATCACGCGCGTGGTATGGATTGCCTTCATTTCGGCGACCGGTTTTCTGCTCGGCGCGGCACAGATTCTTCCGGCCATCGATCACGTCCGTGACTCGGCGCGCTCGCGTCCATTCGACTTCGACCTCGTCAGCGCCTGGAGCATGCCCTGGGCGAAGTTTGCGGAGCTCATCTACCCGAACATCCTCGGCCACATCTCGATCGAGAATCGGATGTACTACTGGGCCGGCGGCCTGTACCCGGGGATGGCCTCGCCGTTTCTGTTCAGCATCTACGTCGGCATCGCCGTCATTGCGCTCGCCATCGGAGGAGCCTTCGCACGGCCTCGCGGTGGCCGGCTCGTCCTCATCATCGTTTTCTTTTCGTCGCTCCTGGCCGTCGGCGGCCACACTCCGCTCTACCACTGGCTCTATGACGCCGGCATCGCCACGTCCATCCGCTATCCCGAGAAGTTCATCCTCATGGCGGTATTCGCGTTAGTCCTCTTTGCCTCCCAGATGCTCGATCGGATGCTGGATGGCGATGACGATGTCCGTAGCGGAGCCCTCGGCTTTGCAGCGGCATCGACGCTGGTCGCCGCCGGAATCGCCGTCTCTGCGTTCACACGGTTCTATCCCCGTCTATTCATCCTCCTGGGCAAGATCAACGACCTCTCCTCGATCAGAAAAGCATGGGCTCAGACTGCCGGTGCCGGTCTTAGCTATCCGCTCCTGCTCTCGCGCACCGACTGGGTCTTCGCCACGTTGCGCGGCCTCATTCTCATCGCGCTGCTACTCATGGTTCGCAAGCGGCGCCGCCGGGTATGGCTTGCCGCAGCCGCTCTCTTCGTGACGATCGATCTCGCCTTCGTCACGTACGAGCTCAATCCCCGGGAGCCGCGGCGATTCTTTGATCTGCCGCGAGCCGCGGCAGCGCTCCCGCCGAATCGACAAGACTACCGCGTCTTTCACGAGGCCGATTGGTACGGAACCGAGAAACCGGCGCAACAGTATTTCTCCACGGGAGAGGCGGTCTACTGGGTCGTGCGCAACGGCCTTTTTCCGATGACACCTGCCGCCGCGCGCGTGCAAACAGTTCTGGAGCGCGACTACGACAAGACGTCGTTATTGCCGACTGTCGATCTGGTCGACTCCGTATGGGATGTCAAACGCTCGGGCCGCGCCGCGTGGTGGAAGCCATTCATGGCCATGTCGAACGCCTGGTACCGCGCAACGTTCAGGGACTTCGAGCGCGAGAAGAAACGGAACCACGGCAACTTCAAGGAATCGCTTCCGATCGGCTTCGAGGAAGGGCCTCACTATCCGCGCTACTATTTTTCCAACCAGATCATCACCATCCGCGATCGGGAGGACTTCGTCAAACAGTTGAGCACCTGGACCTTCAGCCCGCTGGTGGCATTCATCCCCCGTCCTTCGTTCGTCCCCGCGGCCGGAGTGGTCAGCCATGTCGTCGAGACCGCGAACACCGTCAACCTCGATGCCGAGTGTGGGGGGCAGGGCTTTCTGGTGATGAGTGTGACGCCGCACAAGTACTGGACCATTCGCGTCGACGGATCGCGCGTACCGGCGATCACGACGAACATCGGCTACCAGGGAATCATCCTCACACCGGGACACCACCACGTCGAGATGGTGTACCGCAATGAGCTCGTGCGCGTGGGGATGCTGATCTCCCTGATTACCGGCGCCTTCCTGATCGGCATCCTCATCGTCTACCGCAAGCCTCGCGATACCGCTGCCGCGCTGCCCGCCTACGAAGAACGGATTCATGTCGTCGCGGACGCCGATGGAACCCACGTCGAGCCGGCAGCGGTCGAAACGGCCGGTGTAGAAGGTTCGACGGACGACGACGGTCTGGTGGGCTGAGTCGATGCGTCGCTGGAAGTGGCTGCTCGTCTCAGTGGCCGCCGGGCTCGCCTTTATCGGCGGCCTGCTCATCTACAACAAGCAGACAAACGAGGACATCAACTCTCAGTTATGGATCCCGAAGCCACTAACGATCACGCCGGCGATCGCCCTCCTCCAGCAGTACGTCCGCATCGACACATCGAACCCTCCCGGTAAGGAGCTCGCCGGCGCGCGGTTTCTGGCCGCAACTCTGGCGAAGAATGGAATCCCCGCCGAGATCATCGAGTCGGCGCCCGGCCGTGCGAACGTATACGCACGGTTGTCGGGTAAACAACACGAGTCCGGACTTCTCCTTCTCAATCACATCGACGTCGTGCCCGCGGATAAGGAGGGCTGGACTCGTCCGCCGTTCGGAGCGGAGTTCCGACTCAATCAGCTCTATGGCCGCGGAACGCTGGACATGAAAGGCATCGCCGTCTGCGAGCTCCTGGCGTTCATCGATCTCGCGCGCGCGCATCGCACCCCGGCTCACGACATCGTATTTCTGGCCACCGCCGACGAGGAGACCGGCGGCGGGATGGGCGTGGCCTGGTTGCTCGCGCACCGCCCTGATGTCTTCGCGGGCATTCGCTACGCGCTCAACGAGGGGGGCATTACGGAGACGACGCGGGAGCACATCACCTACTTCGGCATCGAGACCGGCACCAAGATGATGATCAAGGTGCAGTTGCATGCGCCGGACCGCCAATCGATGCAGCGGTTGCGGATCGCGCTCGAGCCATTCATGACGCCAGCCGATCCGGAGCGAGTCCTGCCCGAGGCGAAAGAGTTCATGCACGACCTCGCGCCGCTGCGGATCGAGCAGGGGCAGTATCTGGATGACATCAACCGCACCATCGCTGAAGGCAAGTTCTGGCTCCTCCCAACGGGTTACCGCGAGCTTACGCAAAACATTGTCTATCCGGCCACGATCGAACCGGATGGTGGGTCAGGCGTCTCCATGTACGTCAATCTCTACAACCTGCCGGACGAAAACCCGGACTCCCGCATCGAATGGCTGCGCGGTGTCACCTCGCGATATGGGGTGACGATCGCGCAGGTGATTCGGAAGAGCGGTCCGGCTCCCATCAGTTCGCGCCACACGCCGATGTTCGCTCTCATCGCATCCGAAGCATCGAAACAGTATCCCGGCACGCGAACCGGGAGTGAGATCCTGGTGGCGACGACAAACGACTCGAAGTATCTCCGCGCAAAGGGCGTCGATGCCTACGGGCTCATGCCCTTTCCCACCGACTGGTATCAGACGCAGGGAATCCACGGCATCGACGAACGGGTGCGAGCCGATTGGTTCGACAGCGGCGTGAATTTGATGCGGAACATTACGCAGCGATACGCTTTCGGGCAGGAATCCGAGGGTTTGTCACGGCCCTGACACAATTTGTCACGGCGCCCACGCCTATTTCGTCAACAAATGCAGGGGCATCCATATGAATCGCCCGTAAATCACTCATTCAAAAGAGACTTCGCGATCGTGATGCTCGGCACCTCGCTTGCGATGACGGTCCTCATATAGGAGGGGTCCGAATGATTAGAAAGAAGCAGAAGGGTTTCACTCTCATCGAGCTGTTGATCGTTGTCGCGATCATCGGCATTCTCGCAGCGATCGCTATTCCGAATTTGCTCACGGCAATGGCGCGGTCGAAGCAGAAACGAACCATGGCCGACATGCGTACGATTGCGACCGCGTGGGAGGCGCGCGCAACCGACGTAAACAAGTACAGCGCCGCTGGGGCATGCAGTATCCCATCGACATCGTCGTCGCCCTCGCAGATGTCAGGGATGCTGGCGCCGACCTACATCAAGGTCCTGCCGCCGAAAGACGGCTGGAACACGGGTTGGGAGTATCGAGTCGGCAACCAGACGTACGCGATCATCTCGTACGGCAAGGACCAGACGGCCAATCCCTCTTACGGGACCTGCGGCCCGACCACGAACTTCGACTGCGACATCGTCTATGCCGAG
>DATLVW010000263.1:0-4797 GCA_035577085.1 Thermoanaerobaculia bacterium | reverse complement strand
CTCGGGCATCGCCTCCACGAAGAGGTCGAGATCCGGGCCGTCATCGGCATCGATCGCAAAACGCCCCACCGTGGCCGGCAGCAGCCGTCGCAACGACTCGTCGGCGTAACGGACGCGAAGAGTGATTCCGGCGATACGGATCAGGTCAGGCGCGGACGACATTTCACGCTATGAGGACTGACCAGAGCAGGGATTGCCGAACTGCTTGCACACCCCCCCACCGCCCGGCCCGGAGGTTCCGTTGGTCTTGCAGCCCCCCAGGACTGCTTCGTCCGGACGCATAGGGAAGCGTTTCGCCTCCGGCTTCTCGTACCGCTTTCTGGCGTTGGTTTCCGACTTTCGCATCGTTCTCCTCTTTCAGCGAGCGATCAGCCCGCGGTCGAACAACTGGAACAACCTCCGGAGCCGCAACTTGCCGCTGCCTCATCCGGCGCTATGGGAATCGCGGCGATGCGCTCCGCTTCCGCGAGTTTGAGAGCCTCGGCGGCATCGCGAACGATCGCGTGCTCCGCTCCGCCGATGCAGTATTCGCATTCGCCGTGCGGCCTTACAGGAACGTCGAGCGTCATCGCGCGCAGATGCGCAACCTGGCAGAGAAAATCGACAGGCGACTCGGCATCGTTATTTTCCAGCTCGCCGTTCGCGGCGCACATACCGCACATCGTCTTCAGACCGCAGCCCGTGCACTTGGTCGGCCGGGTGATCTTCCGCGCGCGCACGCCCCGGAGGTAATCCGTCCATCCCTCGCGGAAGTTCCCGTCGCGCACATTGTATTTGTCTTTGTGCGAGAGAACGCAGATGGAGAGGTCGCCGTAGGGGTCAATGGCGAAGCCGGTAAGACCGCCGCCGCAGTCGTAGACGTGGCGCTCTTCGCCTTCGACATACGCGGGGGCGCCGAAATCCTTTGCCAGCCGCTTCCACTCGGAGGCGCGCTGCGTATCCTCGAGGTCAAAGGTCACGATTTCCGACGGTGTGAGCCGCACGGCCAGCGGACTGGACGAACAGTCGATACGGGGATTGATCATGGCGTCGAACTTGAACTCGACGCCGCGGTCGGCAGCCATCTGCTTCATGGCAGGGATCTCGTGTTTATTGATGGAGACGGCCACGGTCTTCAGCTTCAGCGGAAGTTTCCGCTCCAGCAGCAGATCGATGCCGCGAATGCACTTGTCATACGAGCCGGGAACCCGCGTGAGCTCTTCATACGTCTCGCGCGTGGCACCGTAGAGGGTGATCTCGATGACGAACGGAGGCAGTTCGACGAGGAAATCGGCGATCTTCTCGGTGATGAGGGTACCGTTCGTGAAGAGCGTGATAAGGAAGCCCTTCCGCTTTGCGTAGGTGTAGATGTCGAGGAAGTCGCGCCGCGCGAAGATCTCCCCACCCGTGAACAGCAGCCAGAGGCATCCCTGTTCGGAGAGCTCGTCGAGAAGGTGTTGATACTCCTCCAGCGAAAGCTCGCGGACGCGCGCGGCAAGGTCGTCCATCGGGAGATTGTTGTAACAATGCGCACAAGCCAGCGGGCAGCGATTCGTGACCTCGATCGTGCCGTCGAGAGGCACGCGCGCCGCCACCTGCCGGTGGATGATGGTGCTGAAATCGGTGTAGGTGCCCGTCTCGATTGTCGTCATGAGTTTGTCTCGGCCGTCTCAGCGATGAGATCCGCACCGCGGAGAGAGCCCAGTAGCTCCTGAAGGTCGGTGATCACGACGGCGGATTCGGCATCATACTCGTCGCAGATCGTGTCCACGACAGCATCGACATCGCGAACGCCGTCAAGAAGCGACCAGATCCGGGCCGCCACGGGCGTGAAAACATAGACAGAGTCGAGGTCGCCGACACGATTGCGGATAGGCACGAGGATGCTCTCATTGCCCACCTGCCGCAGAGCAAACTCACCGCGATGTTTGAAAACGCGTTTGTCCATATTCGATTTTTCGGTTCTGACCCACGTCATTGTCACATGCTCATGTGCGTCCGGCAACCGAATTATTTGACCCAGAGTCTACAATCAAAAACCGATGAGCTCGAATCCGTTCCCTGCCGCTACGCCTGCGGCGCCCGAAGCAGATGAAGCGCCGCCGATCGCTCCGCGGCCGCGTCCGTCGAACGAAGAAATCGCGGCCTGGCTGCTGACGGCCGCGCTCCTCGGCTACGTCCTCGTCTGGCATCTCGTGCCTGCGGTCGTGGGCGGCCTCGTGCTCTATCTCGTCCTCGACAGGCTCTCACAGTCGTTCTCGCGGCGCATGCCGGGAGCAGCGGCGCGACCGTTGGCTCTCATCCTCGTCACGCTCGTCGGCGGGGGCGTGATCTTCGGCGTGGTGGCGCTGCTCGTCTCCTACCTTCGCCATCATGTCGACAACCTTCCCGCGATGATGACCAGGATGGCCGACATCCTCCAGTCGACCCGCGCCTGGCTCGGCGACTACGGCGAGCAACTCATCCCCGAGGTGCTGACCGACGCGGACACGTTCAAGGCTGCCCTCGCCGACTGGCTCAAGCAGCACGCCGAAACCCTCAAGCTCGCCGGAAGCACCGTCAGTCTTGGCTTGGTCCATCTGTTCATGGGCATGCTCCTCGCCGTGATGGTCTTTTTCCGCCACGTCACGCACCACGACGGCCGCGCGCCCGGAACGCTCAGCGAGATGCTGGAGCAGAAAGTGGTCCGCTTCACGCGTGCGTTCGCGCAGATTGCGACGGCCCAGGTGAAGATCTCGGTCCTCAACACCGCGTTGACCGGGCTCTATCTGCTCGTCGTGCTACCTCTTTTCGGACAGCACATTCCGTTCGCGACGACGATCGTCTTCGTGACCTTCGTCTGCGGCTTGATCCCAGTCCTCGGCAATCTCATCTCCAACTCGGTGATCGTCATTCTCTCGCTCGGCATCTCCCCCGGCACCGCCGCCGCCTCCCTGCTGTTTCTCATCATCATTCACAAGCTCGAGTACCTGACGAACTCGCGCATCGTCGGCAGCCAGACCGACTCGCAGGCCTGGGAGATCCTGTTGGCGATCCTCATCGGCGAGACCGCGTTCGGCATCGGCGGCGTGGTGATGGCGCCGATTCTCTACGCGTTCGTCAAACGCGAGCTACGCGAGCGCGGACTGGTCTGAACCGCGTTTTCTTCCACACTCGGTGTCCCCTTCTTGCTACACCTCTTCCTTGTTGCTTGCCGATGAGACGTGATGTCAAGGGCACTGACGGGCCGGGCTGCCGCAATATGGGCGCGCGCCATCGCACCCGAGGGCGACCGCATTGCGGCGCTTCCTGTCCGCACGTGCGGCGCTAGTTGTCCGCATTGCGGCGCTTCTTGTCCGCACGTGCGGCGCTAGTTGTCCGCATTGCGGCGCTTCCTGTCCGCACGCGGGGCGCTAGTTATCCGCATTGCGGCGCTTCCTGTCCGCACGCGGGGCGCTAGTTGTCCGCATTGCGGCGCTTCCTGTCCGCACGTGCGGCGCTAGTTGTCCGCATTGCGGCCCTTCCTGTCCGCACGTGCGGCGCAAGCTGACCGCATTGCGGCTCTTCCTGTCCGCACGTGCGGCGCTAGTTGTCCGCATTGCGGCGCTTCCTGTCCGCACGTGCGGCGCTAGTTGACCGCATTGCGGCGCTCCCTGTCCGCACGTGCGGCGCTAGTTGTCCGCATTGCGGCTCTTCCTGTCCGCACGTGCGGCGCTAGTTGTCCGCACTGCGGCTCTTCCTGTCCGCACGTGCGGCGCTAGTTGTCCGCGTTGCCGTACGCCGTGTCCGCACTGCGGCCCGATGGCGCAACGCTGTACCCAGGGGCGCAAGGTTGCTGCGCGCCGGGTGCAGCATGTGCGCGCCGAGGGTGTAGCGCTGTCGCCACGAAGGATGACGACGTTCTGTCGGTGGCCACCTCTACTCCGCACGTCTCACACGTTGCAGCAACGCGCTGCCGCCAATCTCCTGCAAGTGTGAGAAGTGCGGGCTAACCTTTCTTCAGATACCGATCCAGGAACTGGACGACGTCGCTCTCCCAGATGCTCGCGCCGTACATGGAGAAGATGAGGTGCCCCGGTGCATCGGCGTGTCCGGCGACCGGAGGATTGAACGGCTCGTAGACCACCAACCGGTGCGGAAGGTGTCGCTTCTCGAAGATCGAGGCAACCGTAGTCACCGCCGCGGTCGTACGATCGTTCTTCGCCACGAGAAACAGCGTCGGCGTCGTCGATTTCCCGGCGGCGCCCACCAGGGCGCTGCGCACTGACGGGTTGCCGTCCCACGACAACGATCCGCCAGCCTGATCGACCGCAACCAGAAACGAGGAACTGCGGCTCGTAGCCAGCATGGTCACGATTCCACCGAACGACCAACCCATGATGCCCATTCGTTTCGTATCGGCGAACGGCAGCGTGCGCAGATAGTCGATTCCGGCAAGCACGTCATCCACTTCCTCCTGCAGTCGCGGCACGAGGCGCGCCGGATCCCTCTGCGTCTCATCCCGCCACATCGCGCCATCCGACTTGCCGTAGCCGCGGCGCTCCGGCACCAGGACCACGTATCCGGCGCGCGTCAGCATCGAACCGATGTAGGCGAAGGGAACGGAGTCTCTCTCGTGCCCCTCACGCGAGCCGTGGTTGTAGATGACGACGGGAAACGGACCGGCACCATCCGGTTTGTACAGATAGGCTTCGATCCGCAGCGATCCGCTTCGGTAGAAGACGTCGGTGTACTGCGGCTTCGTCTGAGTCGTTGTCTGACCGAGAGCCGTCACCGCCGCAAGACCAATCCACGTCGCCAGAAGAACGTTTCGCATCACGAAAATATACGCCGGGAGAG
>DATLVW010000262.1:0-3478 GCA_035577085.1 Thermoanaerobaculia bacterium | reverse complement strand
CGACGACCCTGTGGCCATCGCGTCGGGAAGCTCGGCGTACGACGCTTCGTCGCTGGTAAAGAAGATCAGGTCCTCAGCCATGCGCGACAAGTGCGTCAGCATCATCGAGGACGCAAACAAATACTCTGCCGCGAAATCGCGATCCGAAACACCGTCGAGCGAGTTCGCGTTCGAGCGCGCAAATCCAAGCGAGCGCGCCAGCGCATCGCGATCGATCGCCAGCGGCGTACCGGCGAGCGCGCCGGAGCCGAGTGGGCATTCATCGCCGCGCTCGGCAGCACTGACAAAGCGTAAGCGGTCGCGGCGCAGCATCTCCACATACGCCAAGCACCAGTGTCCGAACGTTACCGGCTCGGCCTGTTTCGAGTGCGTGTAGCCAGGCATCGGCGTGGCCGCTTCTTCGAGCGCACGGGTTGCCAGCGTCGCTGCCAGCGCGTTCACGATCTCGATCGCTTCGTCGCACGCGCGCTTGAGCCACAGCTTTAGATCTGTCGCAACCTGATCGTTGCGCGAACGGCCGGTGTGGAGTTTTCCCGCGCCCGCTCCAATCAATTCGTAGAGGCTCGCCTCGACGTACGAGTGCACATCTTCGTAGTCGCCGTCAGCCGGCGCTTCGATCCGCGCCAGCGCGCCGAGAATAGCGTCCAGCTCCTCCTCGGACAGCACGCCGGCCTCCGCGATCGCGCGCGCCCATGCGATCGAACCTTCGACGTCCTCATCGAACAACTCGCGGTCGAACGCAAACGAGTCGTTGAGCCGCCGCAGCAACTGCGATGGCTCCGACACGAAGCGCCCGCCCCACAGTTTCTGCGTCAACCAGCCGCCTTCCGCAGCCGCGCGGCGGTGACTTCATCGCCCGGGTTTGTGTCATCGAGACGGTTGTGTTGCTCGATGCGATAACGGCCACGCGTCGGCAGTCCGAACACGCGAATGAATCCGGCCGCATCGCGCGCGTCATATCCGGTCATGTTGAAGCTCGCCAGCGCCTCGGAATACAGCGAGTTCGGCGACGTGCGGCCGATGACGATCGCGTTACCTTTGTACAGCTTCAGCGTGACGGTACCGGTGACCGCTTCCGCGAGCGCATCGACGAACGCATCGAACGCTTCCTTCAGCGGCGAGAACCACTGGCCGAAGTAGACAAGCTCCGCGTAACGCGTGCCGATTCGCTCCTTCTCGTGCGCGCTGTCGCGGTCGAGCGTGATCGACTCGAGGGCTTTGATCGCATTGACGAGCAGCGTGCCGCCGGGTGTTTCGTACACGCCCCGCGACTTGATGCCGACAAGACGGTTCTCGACGATGTCGATACGCCCGACACCGTGACGTCCGCCGATCTCATTCAGTTTCGAGATCAGTGCGCCAGGTGACATCGCCTCGCCATTGACCGCGATCGGTACACCAGCAACGAACGTGATCGCGACCTTCTCCGGCGTGTTCGGTGCCTCGATCGGATCGACTGACAGCTTGAACATCGACGGCTCCGGCTCGAACGACGGATCTTCGAGCGGCCCGCCCTCATGCGAGAGATGCCAGAGATTGCGGTCGCGCGAGTACGGATCCTTCTTCGTCACAGGCACCGGGATGCCGCGTGACGACGCGTAATCGATCGCGTCTTCGCGCGAGATGATCGACCACTCGCGCCACGGCGCGATAACCGCCAGCTCCGGCGCGAGCGCCTGATAGGCGAGCTCGAAGCGAACCTGATCATTGCCCTTGCCCGTGCAGCCGTGCGCAAGCGCGTCACAGCCGGTGGCGAGCGCGATCTCGACCTGCTTGCGCGCGATGAGCGGCCGCGCGGTCGAGGTGCCAAGGAGGTAATCCTTCTCGTAAATCGCGCCGGCCTTCAGGACGGGAAACAGGTAGTCGCGCGCGAATTCTTCACGCGCATCGATGAGATGGAAATCGCACGCGCCGGTCTGATACGCCTTCTCCGCAAGCCCCGACGTCTCCTCGGCCTGGCCGACGTCGACGGCAACCGCTACGACTTCACAGCCGTAGTTTTCCTTCAGCCAGGGAATGATGATCGAGGTATCGAGTCCGCCCGAGTAGGCGAGTGCGACTTTCTTGAAGTGAGTCATTGATGTTTCCTTTGGATCTGTCTGCGATCTGCTACGCGACTTTTCTTTCCAGTTTTCCGAGGATCTGTTCCAGTGCTTCGACGAATTCGGCGAATGCCTTCTTCGGCGTGACGTACGGCGGCAGCAGTCGGATGACGTTCTCGCGCGCGCTGCCGACAACGAAGCCTTTCGCAAGCAACTCCGCGACGACCGGCTTGGCCGGTCCGTCGAGCTCGATGCCCCACATGAGGCCCGAGCCGCGCACTTCGACGATCGATGGGTTACGTTTCTTGAGTTTGGCGAGTTGCGTTCCGAACCACGCGCCGAGTGTGTTGATACGCTCGAGAAGTTTCGAGTCTTCGATCTCGTCGAGCACTGCGAGGCCGAGACGGCAGGCGACTGGATTGCCGCCGAACGTGGTGCCGTGATGTCCCGGCTTCACGAGGCCTTCGATAGCAGGACCGGTGATGACCGCGCCGAGCGGCAGGCCGCCGCCGAGCGGTTTGGCCAGCGTGATGATGTCGGGAACGATGCCGCTCTGCTGAAACGCGAAGAGCGTCCCGGTGCGCCCGAGGCCACACTGAATCTCATCGAAGACGAGGATGGCGCCCGTCCGATCGGCGACGCGCCGTGCCGCAGCGAGGAATTCGTGCGTGAGCGGGATGACGCCACCCTCGCCCATCACCGGCTCGAGAAAAATCGCGCCGGTCGTTTCATCGACTGCGGCTTCGAGCGCGGCAACATCATTCGGCTCGACGAAGGTCACGCCCGGCATCAGCGGCTCGAACGGCTTGCGATAGGCCTCGTGTCCGGTCATCGACAGCGATCCCAGCGTCCGTCCGTGAAAGCTCTCGTTCAATGCAACGACTCCAGGTTTTCCGGGATTGGCGAGCCGCGCGAATTTCAGCGCAGCCTCATTCGCTTCCGTTCCGCTGTTGCAGAAAAACGCGCGGCAGAGTCCCGAGGCGCGCACGAGGCGCTCCGCGAGCAAACCCTGCGCCGGGTGATAGTAAAGATTGGAGAGGTGCAGCAGCGCGTTCGACTCATCGCGCAACGCTTTCACGAGGCGCGGGTGACGGTGGCCGAGCGCGTTGACGGCAATGCCGCCGAGCAGGTCCCAGTATTCGCGGCCATCGGCGTCGGTAATGCGCGCACCTTTGCCGCTGCGCGGATGAAGGGTCGTGCGTGCGTAGGTGCCGAGAATGAAGGCCTTCTCGCGCTCTTCGACGGCGGCGGGCGATTCGTCATGCAGCAACAAGGTTCGTACCTCCTTCTTCTCCGATCGTGATTCGTTGCACGCCCGATTCGAGTGCGTGCAACGCAGCCTGCAGTTTCGGGCGCATGCCTCCGGTGACGACTTCGCTGCCAAGCAGCGCTTCCGCTTCCGGTGCGTGTAGTTCGGAAACGACGTTTCCGGTCTC
>DATLVW010000261.1:0-5662 GCA_035577085.1 Thermoanaerobaculia bacterium | reverse complement strand
AGCGGAGCAGAACCGCGAAGTCTTCGCCGTGCCAGGTCCGATCTTTTCTCCCGGCTCGGAAGGGACGCACCGCCTGATCCAATACGGAGCGAAGTTGGTTCACGAGACCGACGACATCCTCGACGAACTGCCCGGCGATCTCCGTGTTCCGAAAGCGGCAACGCCGCAACCCGACTCTCTCTTGCGCGAGGTGCTTCGCGCATTTCGCCGGGACGAAGGAACGCACATCGATAACGCCGCCGAGTCGCTGGGCCGCTCGGTCGCCGCGATCTCCGAGCCGATTCTTCAGCTCGAACTGGGAGGGTGGCTGAAAGCGCTGCCAGGAGGCCGCTATGTCCGCGTGCGCTAGCGTCTCCGAGGTAGAATTCCGGCATGAGCAAACCCGAGCCAAGGTTCAATGTGGATCCCGAAACGGGCGAAATGGTGGAAATCGACGAAGAGCTCAGTGCGGCCATCGAGGAAGCGGCGGTGCAAGTGGCTCGAGGCGAAAGCGTTCCCTTGGAGGTGCTGTTGAGGCGCTGGAAGAAGTAGTTCCTCTCCCAGTCGACGTGGCGGATGCCGCGGAACGGCAGCTCGACGAGGCACACGAATGGTGGGAGATCAATCGGACGGCAGCACCAAATGCGATCCGGGACGATTTCGAAGCGATGGCGACCAAGCTCGCGAGCAACCCCAGGATAGGAAGACGCGCAACGAATACGAGGACACCTAACGTGCGTCAGGTGTTTCTGAAACGGGTCGGCTACTTCATCTACTACCGTATCGAGGGGCGGCCAGCACGTCTGAAGGTTCTGGCTTTCTGGCACTCGAGCCGCGGCAAGGGGCCACCGATCTAATCCTCGTCACGTTTTGTCGGCTCGCCGAGGTAGAGTTTTGTCGTGAGCAACGAAACGAGATTCAACGTGGATCCCGAAACAGGCGAAATAGTGGAAATCGACGAAGAGCTCAGCGCTGCCATCGAGGAAGCAGTCGCGTCGTCGGCGCGCGGCGAATCGATTCCATGGGAAGAGTTCCAGAAGGAGCTCTTTGCGGACGACTAGGAGTTTGCGCTGCAGAAGCTGTACTTCAGGGCAAACAAGAACGTCGACGAAACACCGACCTCCGCCCTCACCGCCCTCGGGCGAGGACGCCCGAGGGCCCGCGGTCGAGACGACCGCACTCCTCTGCAAATTCTCGAGCGCCTGAGGAGTGTGGGCGTCTCGCCTGGCGTCTCGCCCGCGGCCATCGAGGCGTCCCGCCTCGGTGGTTGAATCCGGCCAGATAGCCTTAAAGTTTGAAACGGGTCGAGATCTGAAAAACCGCGCTACGAATATTGAGACTCAACCGACCGCAAAACGCCAGATCGCCGCAGCCAAGGCATGGTGGCGCGTGAACTGCGTGGCGATTCCGAGAGCTCGAAGTGATAGCTCTGTGGCACGTAAGACGCGGAAAGGGGCCACCAATCTAGTCATCCTGTTGTAGCGCCTCGCACCGAGGTACAGTCATCGTCATGCGCAAACGCAAACCGAGATTCAACGTGGATCCCGAAACCGGCGAAATGGTGGAAATCGACGAAGAGCTCAGTGCGGCCATCGACGAGGCAGCCGCGCAAGCGGATCGCGGCGAAGTGATTCCCTGGGAAGTATTTCGAAAGGAACTCTTCGCGGACGACTAGCGAGCGAATTGAACCGCCTCGCACCGAGGTAAAGTCATCGTCATGCGCAAATGCAAACCGAGATTCAACGTAGACCCCGAAACGGGCGAACTGGTGGAAATCGACGAAGAGCTCAGTGCGGCCATCGACGAGGCAGCCGCGCAAGCGGATCGCGGCGAAGTGATTCCCTGGGAAGTCTTCCGGAAGCGCTGGGAAAAATAGGCGATCAGCGATCTACGACTCGTAGAGCCGTGCCGCTACGGCATCCACCCCGCGCCGTTGCTCCGTTTCTTCACCTGCATCGCGATCAGCGTGACCGGGATGCCGATCTGGAGGATTCGCTTCACGACTTTCGGGAATCCGAAACCGACCAGGAAGCCGATCACGGCGCCGCCGGCTACGAGCTCGGTGGCGTGTTCGGAAGCGAGGCTCTTGACGTCGAGCTGTTTGCGGATGCGCCGGTCGAGCTCATCGATGCGGTCGCCGACGCGGTCGCGCGCGCCGGCAATGGTCTGATCGAGCTGCTGCATTTCGTCGGTCATCTACTTGCCCCTTGCCTGCGCGATGTCGCTCTTGATCGATTCCACGTCGGCCTTGATGCTCTCGATCGATTTCGACGGAACGAACTCCACCGCGGCGAACTTCTTCTTCCCCATGAGCCCGAGGACGGTTGCCGTCGCAAAAAGGACCACCGTCACGATCAGCGCCGAAAGCCAGGCTGGCACCCCGAGGCGGACGAGCACGAGCATGATGGTGACGAAGAGGAAGGCCAGTCCGAAGAGCGCCACGAACACCGCACCGGCAAACAGCCCGATGCCGCCCCCGAGCTTCGCGACCGTGTCTTTGACCTCCAGCTTGAGCAGCGCGATCTCGCCACGGAACAACGTCGTAATGTCTTCGGTCAGCTCCTTGATGATCGTTCCAAGGGAGCGGTCCGTGTCCGTCTCTGAACTATTTCGAGCCATATTGCGCCGATAGGAGCAAAAGAGGTGCCTCGCCACTACAATCGCCGCCGATGCCCGACGTCGTTGAGCTGGTGAAGGAGTTTCGCTTTGAGGCGGCGCACTTTCTACCCCATGTGCCCGAGGGACACAAGTGCCGCCGCATGCATGGACACTCGTTTCGCGGCGAAGTGGTCGTGCGCGGACCGATCGATCCCGTCACCGGGTGGCTGATCGACTTCGCTGACCTCAAACGCGCCATCGACCCGGTCGTGGTCCGGCTCGATCATTACCTCCTCAACGAGATTGAAGGCCTCGAGAACCCGACGTCGGAGCGGCTGGCAATCTGGTTCTGGCAGCAACTGGCGCCGCACGTGCCGCAGTTGCATCGCATCACGATCGAGGAGACGTGCAGCTCGAGGTGCCATTACTACGGGGGTGGGGAGTCGGGGGTCGGGAGTCGGAGCGAGACAGGTTCGGAATGAGTCGCAGATCCGGCGACGCGTCAACCACGACAGGCTGATGACACGGGTCCGAGCACAGGTGCAGAACAGCCGGATGTTGCGACTGATTTAAACAAGATTCTCCGACCCCCGACCCCCGAACCGCGACCCCCGCGCAAACGCTCAGTCCCTATCCGGGAGCGGCGGCACGCGAACGGTATCCGGAATCGTGCGATCGGGATCCGCAATCGGACTGGTGTATGCCGTTTCCGGCAGCGGGCGGGTGCGGACCGTGTCGCGCAGCGGCCGGGTCCGAACCGTATCCGCGATTCGCGTGTTGACGGTGTCCCGAATCGGCGTGGTGCGGATCGTATCCGGCAACGTGCGGGTTCGGATCGTGTCCGGAAGCGGGATCTCGAGCGTCAAACGGGCCACGAGCTGCGGTGCCGGCGGCTGAATCTCGATCGGGAGACCGAGCTTCGCACGCGCGGCGCGTACGCGCTCGATCAGCTCGGCGCGAATGACCTCGGCGTCATCGACCGGAAAGCGGCTGCAACGCCAGGAGTGGAATGCCAGCTCGCTTGCCAGCGCATGAAAGCGGCGCCGGTCGATACACGCGCCAATGCCCCGACTAAAGAGCGCTTGCGACGATGCTGCGATCCGTCGCCGGACTGACGTCACGACGACGACGTCGTCATGACTGAGAACATGGTCCGCGACGACGCTCTCCAAGTGCTGGCGAATCATGATCGACTCCCGCCGCAGGGAGAAGACAGCCACGATGATGACGCCGAAGAACATCGGCACCATGAAGAACAAGTAGGTGGCGAAGAACGCCAGGCCGAGGTTCGTGCTGAGGTTCCAGAGGAAATGGAGGAACATCGCGCCGACCAGCCCCAACACTGGCGCGATGAACTTCACGACCTTCTTGTTCGTCTCCTGCGCGATGCCGAATCCGATGCCGGTCATGCTCGTGAACAGCGGATGGCAGAACGGCCCGAGAACTCCGCGCACGAAAAAGATGCCCATCGCCTGACCGCCGCCGGCCGTGACCGCCCTGGCGTAGTACTGCACGTTCTCCATCATGGCGAAGCCGAGCCCCACCATCGCCGCGTAGATGATTCCGTCGGTGACGTTGTCGAACTCGTCGCGCTTCCACAGAAACAGCATCAGCAGCGCAAATCCCTTGGCGATCTCTTCGACGAACGGGGCGGCAAACAACGGCGTCATCACCGCGGCCTGCTGCTGCCCGAGGAGCGCGGCGAAGATTCCCTCGCCGATCCCGTTGAAGATCATCGCCAGCAGGATGGCCGTCGACGCACCCCAGAACACCGCCGTCGCCAGCAACCACGGCGGCTCCGGCTCGAATCGATCGACCAGCTTCGCGATCGCCAGATAAAACGGCAACGGCACCGCGGCCATCAGAAAGCCTGCGAGAAATCCGGTCCATCCGCTCTCCAGTCCGACCGACAACAACGCCAGCGAGCCAGCGCACAGCCCGACGACGACGAGCAGCGACAGGACGCACCCCGTGCGAACGTTCTTGGATGACATGGAGGATGACATGGACGGTGAAATGGTACGCGATCTACTGGGTCAATTTGAAAAACCGGTCACCACAGAGGCCACAGAGATAATCTCTGTGCTCTCTGTGTCTCTGTGGTTGCCTTTGCTTCGGCGACCATTACAGAAGTTTGCAACCATGCCGATCCCGGCGGCGTTAAGCTCCGCCCATGCAGAAGTCACTTCTCCTCCTTCTGGCCGCCATCCTCTTCGCCACGACAGCCTCCGCCGATGAGCTAAGCGGCGCGGATCTCGATAAGCGCCGCAAAGCGCTCGCCGACCTCCTCAAAGAACATTGGGAGTACACCCTCCGCACCAGTCCCGAATTCGCCTCCATCCTTGGCGATCGCCGCTACAACGATCAGCTCTCTGATGTCTCCGAGGCGGGGGCGAAACGCGAACTGGCCGCGGCGAAGAAGTTTCTGCAGCGGCTCGACCGCATCGAAACCACCGGCTTCTCCGAACAGGAGACCGTCAACAAAGCCCTCCTCGGGCACAACCTTCGCGACAACATCGAAGACATCGAGCTCAAAGAGTGGGAGATGCCGGTCACGCAGATCAGCGGCATTCACCTCAACGCCGCGCAGTTGCCCTCGGTGCTGCCATTCGCAACGACGAAGGACTACGACGATTACGCTAAGCGCTTGCGCGGCTTTCCGAAGCAGATGGACGACACGATCGCCAACATGCGCAAAGGAATGCGCGACCACCTGATGCCGCCGAAGTTCCTGCTGGAGAAGGTGGTGAAGCAGGCGGAAGGAATCGCCGCGCAGGAGCCCGACAAAACGCCCTTCGCCGGACCGTTGTCGAAGTTCCCCGATGCCATACCGGAAGCAGATCGCGCTCGTTTGCGCACGGAGATCGCCGACGCCATCCGCACCTCCGTGCTCCCAGCGTATGTAAAGTTCACCGCTTTCGTGCGCGACGACTACGCGCCGCACGGCCGCAAAGACGTTGGCATGTGGGCACTCCCTGAAGGCACGAAACGCTACGCCGTTCGCGTCCGCCAGAGCACGACCACGAAACTTACGGCGGATGAGATTCACCAGATCGGCGTGCATGAAGTGACGCGCATCGAAGGC
>DATLVW010000260.1:0-3874 GCA_035577085.1 Thermoanaerobaculia bacterium | reverse complement strand
CCGGTCGCAAGGAACATCAGCCTTACAACCGCCGCCCCCCTTTCACGCCGTCTTCGCCCGGAGATCACCGTTCGCAACGTCGAGCTACCGAACGGTGATCCAGAAGCGCGCTCTAGGCAGCCGACGTGGTCGTGCCAAACTGTTTACCGGACTTTCCGACGCCGCTCATAGAGCAGGTACAGCAGATGTTTCCCCTAACCGTCATCCCCGCCTTGACGTTCGCGGTCTCCTTCTTCTGCAGGGTAAGCTTCGTGACCCTTACGGCTTCCTTCTTCGCCATGATCATCTCCCTTTAGGTTCGCGAAACGGCTTGCCGATACCTGATGATTGTGGGGCTTCTTTTGCTGTCGCCCGGATAGGTGGGCTTCATTTTCGTGACGAACGAGTCGAGCTGGTCGGAAGCGATTGACGTTCTCCCAGTGGAGGTCACTATCCACGCTTGAAGATTTTGGTACAGGATATAGTCGCCGCTTTCTGCTCGAAGTGTCGAGTTTGCTTCTCGCGTCGTCGCTTGAAGGTTCATACTTCTTCTTCTGTTACTGATGTACCTAAGATAGTGTCGGGCGGAATGCCTGACCACATAATTCTGGTGAATAACAGCGATGTGTGACATAGCGCACCGACGTGAGTGAGCCGGGAGTGTCGGTGCGCGGGCGGTACACGTGGAGCGATGGAATCCGTTAAGGTTTGAGTTGGGATAAGTTGGAGCCACATCTGGAACTCCAATCGATCCACACGAAGGTCAGCGAGAACGATATCTACGACGATTTACTCAAGCGGCTTCACCGCGACCGCTTGCATCTGGGCGAGGCGAATGAGCTCGTCATCGCGAAGAGGGGAACGAAAACCCGCACTGCCGCGATCGCGACAGCCGTAGAGCGCGCGCGCCTGAACTTCGCAAGGAAATGGGGAGACAGGCAGTTCCCGCCGACGAAGATCCTGAGCAGTGAACCTTCCCGCTCCGCTGGACTGCAAGTGATTGACTACTTCCTGTGGGCTCTTCAACGAATGTTCGAGCGAAAAGAGGATCGCTATTTCGCGCCGCACGCCTCGAAGTACCGCCTCATCATGGATATCGACGACCAGCGGCGCAACGCGTACGGTGAGTGGTACTTGGAGGGGAATCCGATCACGCTGGAAAAGTTAGTGCTTGAGTCAGGCTAGGATCGAGACCGAGGCCTCGATCACCCGGCATGGAGCCGACTTTCACCTGTCTGCCAGCACGGACAATATAACTGTCATCTGCCATCCAGGCAATGGCAGTCCTCCGTATCCGCGAGCTGCGGCGTTATCTGGTCGAAAAGATCCAGGAGGTCTACCCGTTCGCGTCGGTTGTCCTCAACGACCGACACACTAAAGTCATCTGCTGTCAGATGCTGCCGTCAGTTCGTGTGCCGACTCGACCACCTTCATCGCGTCGCGGTTAGTACGGGTAACCGCCGAGCCGTTTGAACTATCGCGCAGCGCGCCGGCGCGTGGGGGCTGCAATGGTGATCGTCGCGGGCGCGGAGGTCGATGCTGTGAAATTCGTCGTGCCGCCGAAACTGGCTGTGATCGTGTGCGTTCCCGGCGCGAGGAATGTTGCCGGATTCCAGGCGGCGACGCCGTTTACCAGCGGCGCGGCGCCAACCGTTTTTCCGTTCTCGAAGAACTCTACGGCGCCGTTCGGCGTGGCCAGCGTCGATGACACGGTGGCCTGGAGGAGCGCTCCGAGGGCGTGGATCTCGGTCGTCGAGCTCGATGTACTGCATAGGCCGCGGTCGGCCACGAACGTATCGAACGGCAGGTTCGTGATTCCGTTGATTGCGACGTCATCGATCTGCCATCCCAGCGGCAAGGCGGTGATGCTTCCGGTTCCGATGCGGAAGCGGATGCGGACGCGTTGGCCGGCGTACTTCGTGCCGAGGTCGATGAGGACAGTCGTGAACGGTGATGCGGAGGGTGATTCGAACGAGGCTCCGGGACTAAGTCCTGCGAATGCACGGCGTCCGGCCAGTGGATTCGTGGGATCCGCGACGATCGGCGTAGCATCGTAGCCGGGCGACGCTTACGCTCCGATGTCGCTCCAGGTAATGCCGTCATCGGCGCTCAATTCGACGACGCCGCCTTCCAGAGGGACGAGGTCCCCATTCGCCGCTGTGGTCATATTGAACCAGTGGCGATGATGGAAGACGATCCGCAACGGAAGCTCGCGAGCAACGGTCAACAGCGGCGAGGTCAGAGACGCGTCGGTCTGCGGGAAATGATTCGTACCTTGCCAGACGCGCTGCGTGGACGAGAGATCGAGAACGCTCCATCGGCCGCTTGTCGGAATGTCCCACGCGGTTCGCGGAGTCTCGAAATCGTCCGTTGCCGATTGTTTTGCCTCTTCATGCACGTTGAGCCGGATTTGGGACGTGAACAGAGCGCTTTCGGCCAGAGCGAAGTCCGGATCGCTGACCGTGACATTGATGATCGGCGTAAGCGCCTCGGTGCCGGGAGCAAGGGAGACGCTCAGGCTCCCGGTGACGCTCTGGCCAGGATCGCTGGCAGGGAACGTGATCGCGCCGCCGTGCAAGTTCAGGCGCGGATCGTCCGTCGTCACATGACCCGTCGTCGCCCCGAGGTGCGTGTTGCCGGTGTTGCGAATGGTGACGGCAAGAACACCGTCTTCGCCCCCTTCGAGAATGCCATTTCGTTTGCAACTGCCTGCCGCGTCATCGACCGTGATCACGGTGATGGCGGCATCCCCGCCGAGCGTGAAGTCTTCCGTCACGCCGGCGTTGGACGTCGAGTAGCGCTCAGTGATTGCCGCACGCGTTCCCGCGCCTCGTTTTGCGAAAGCCTGCCAGAACCTCAGATAGTCGGTGCGATCCGATGCGAACGCAGCGGCCAGCAGAGCATTACGGGCATCGAGGAAGGTCGGATCGGCCGGTGTGATCTTCAGCGACGCAACCAGATAGTCCTTCATGCGTTGCTGCGCCTCGGCGAAGGTCAGACGCGGTTGCGCCCCGAGCGTGTCGCGAAGAAGTGCCGCGTAGCATTCCCACAGCATCGTGGCCCACACTTCGCCGGTGGCGTGCACCTCGGCGTTGGTGCTGCCATCGTTGCCGAAAGCCAATGTGCCGCTGATAGGCCTGCCGTTGCTGATGTGCCGCAACGTCAGCGGATTGCGCGTCATCTCGGTCGAATAGGGCACGCGCCGGATCCCGAAGTAGTAGCCCCCATTCGGAATCGGCCCGTTCGCTTCGCCGCTCGTGACAAATGCGCCCATGGGATATGCACCATTGAACGTGGCGTTCGACGTAATCGACGTGTCCTCGGGGCGCACCATCGCCAGCAGCGCCACGAAGTCGCTCCATCCCTCGCCCATGCCGCGCGACTGGTTGCTTATCAAACCTGCCGAATTGGCGATGAGCCGATTGCTCAGGTAGTGACCCCATTCGTGCGCAACGACCGAGTAGTCGACCGTGCCGTCGCGATCGATGCCTGCGTCGCGCCGCAACGTGGCGTGAATGGCGCCGGCGGCCAGAGCGGTGCGAACCGCGTCCGCGCTTTCCACCGGAAGCAGCAGGGACGGGATCAGCGCAATCTCCGATGGCGTGCAAGTTGCGGCGCTGCAAGCCATTTTCGTGATGCTCGATGCGCTGGGCGAGTCGGCGACGTTGCCGACGATCACCGCCAACGCGCCCGCGTTTTGTGCGTTTTGTGCCTTTACTGTGAAGCCGCAGGTGCCGCGATTGACGAAGGCGATCTTGCCGGCGACCGAGGCGCCGATCGCCGCGCAGCCATCCGCCGGCGATGCCGCGACAACATTCCCGCTCAGATTGAAGGCCTGTGTGCCGAAGGCTGCGGTACCAACCCCATATTGGCCGGCCAGTGTAGCCGGGGAATC
>DATLVW010000259.1:0-5809 GCA_035577085.1 Thermoanaerobaculia bacterium | reverse complement strand
TTTTTTCCCACACCCCACCCCCAACACCCCACCCCCCATAGAATGTCCCCATGAAAATCGTAGCCGGTGACATTGGGGGCACGAAGGTCCTGCTGCAGCTCGTCGATGTATCGCAGGCGGGGCGGCTGGTGTCGGCGGAGGAGCGGTACGAGAGCAACGCGTACGCGACGTTCGATGCGATGCTCAAGGCGTTCTTTGATGCGCATGTCGCTGGTCCCGTCGCGGCGGCTTGCTTCGCCGTTGCGGGGCCGGTGTTTGGTGATCACGCCGAGGTGACGAACCTGACGTGGAAGATGGACGCGACGGCGCTGGCGAAGGCGTTCTCCATCGGCCGCGTCTCCCTCATCAACGACTTCTACGCCATCGCCCTCGGCGTTCCGATTCTCGCGCACGGCGACTTTCTCGTCCTCAACGCGGGATCGCGTGTCAACTTCGGTCCCATCGCCATTCTCGGCGCCGGCACCGGCCTCGGCCAAGCCAATCTCGTTCACGAAGGAGCCAAATGGAACGTCGTTCCTTCCGAGGGAGGCCACGCCGACTTCGCGCCGCAGGATGAAGAGCAGACGCGCCTCTTCCTTTCGCTCCACGCGAAGTACGGCCACGTGAGCTGGGAGCGGCTGCTCTCCGGAGCGGGACTCGTCAACATCCACAACTTTCTGACCGGCGAAGAGCGGCCGTACGACGAGACGTTGCCGATGGAGATCGCCAAGGCGCTCGCAGCCGGCGATGCCACCGCCGCTCGCACGTTCGCAATCTTCGTCGACATCTACGGCGCCGAGGCGGGGAACATGGCGCTGCGGCTGCTGGCCCGAGGAGGCGTGTATCTCGCCGGAGGAGTCGCTGCCAAGAACGTCGAGCAATTCACCGACGGACGCTTCATGCAGGCGTTTCTGCGCAAGGGACGCTTCCAGCACATCCTGGCCGACATCCCGGTGAACCTCATCACGAACCCGAAGGTCGGCCTCCTCGGCGCCGCGGAGATGGCGGCGAGAATGGTGGCGTGACTGGTGCGGGGATTGGTGTCATCCCGAGTGATAGTCCAATCAAGATTGGTGTCATCCTGAGACTGCCGGAGCCGCCCGCGCGAATCGCGATGTTTGCGCAGTACATGCTCGGCGGCGCAGGACGTCGAAGGATCTCAAACTTCGCAGATCGTGTTCGTCCAGCGCGAGCGAACGTGGTCAGGGCGCTCGAACGAGATCTTCGCATTTTGAGATCCTTCGCCGTCCTGCGGCGCCGCCGATGATCTGCGCGAGAGCAACGTTTTGCGCTGGCGCTTCCGGCAGGCTCAGGATGACACCGCACGTTTTGCGCGCGTCGTCTCAAGAAGCCCTGACTCCAGAGATCGGCGATATCAGAGATCAGAGATAAGGATGCGGCTTCTGCCTTCCTGATCTCTGATCTCTCGTAATCTCTCGTCTCTGATCTCTACCCCTTAGGAATCGCACCCACCCCCCATCCGTTCACGCCGCGGCAGGTTGCATCAGAGGAGTCAACACACACATGGGTCTTTCAGTCGGAATCGTCGGGCTGCCGAACGTCGGTAAGTCGACGATCTTCAACGCGCTCACCGCCGCCGGAGCACAGAGCGCGAACTATCCCTTCTGCACGATCGAGCCGAACGTCGGCATCGTGCCCGTCGTCGATCCGCGACTCGACAAGCTTGCCGAGCTCGCGCAGAGCAAGCAGACCGTCTACACCGACCTTCGCGTCGTCGACATCGCCGGCCTCGTGCGCGGTGCGTCGAAAGGGGAGGGGCTCGGCAATCAGTTCCTCGCCAACATCCGGGAGACCGACGCCATCCTTCACGTCGTCCGCTGCTTCGATGATCCGAACGTCGTGCACGTCGAAGGTTCTGTCGATCCGGAGCGCGACATCGAGGTGATCGAGACGGAGCTGCTGCTCGCCGATCTCGACGCGGTCAGTAAGAAACTCGACCGCGTCGCGCGTCTCGCGCGCGTCGGGCAGAAAGAGTTCGTCGCGCAGGCCGAGGCGCTGGAAAAGGCGAAGGCGGCAATCGATGCCGGGACGCCGTTGCGCGCGGTCGACTTCAGCGACGAGGCTGCCGAATCGTTGCGCGAGCTGAACCTGATCACGCTCAAGCCGGTTCTCTACGTCGCCAACGTCACGGAATCCGACCTCGGCAAGGACACGCCGATGCTGCAGAAGGTGCGCAGCGTGGCCGCGCAGAAGAAGGGAGAGATCGTCGTCATCTGCGGCGAGCTCGAAGCGCAGATCTCCCAGTTGCCGCCCGCCGAGCGCGCCGATTTCCTCAACGAGATGGGCCTCCAGGAGTCAGGCCTGAGCGCGCTCATTCGCGCCGCCTACAAGCTCCTCGATCTCGAGACGTTCTTCACCGCCGGCCCGAAAGAAGCGCGTGCCTGGACGATCAACAACGGTTCGAAAGCCCCGCAGGCGGCCGGCAAGATTCACAGCGACTTCGAGCGCGGCTTCATCCGCGCCGAAACCATCGCCTACAACGATTACGTGTCCCTCGGCGGCGAGCCCGGAGCGAAAGCAGCCGGGAAGATGCGCAGCGAGGGAAAGGATTACGTTGTCCAGGACGGAGACGTGATTCTGTTTCGATTCAATGTGTAGGTCGCGAACTACTAACGATGCCATTCACCATCCTCTCTGACGAAGGCCTTCCGATCCGCGGCGATCTCGACGTGCCGGCCGGGGCGAAAGCGCTCGTCGTCATCGTGCACGGCTTCAAGGGGTTCAAGGACTGGGGCTTCTTTCCGTGGCTGGGCGAGATGCTCTGCAACGACAAGTTCGCCGTCTGCCGTTTCAACATGTCGCGAAGCGGGATCGGCGAGCAGCCCGACATCTTCGACCGCCTCGATCTCTTCGCGGAAGACACGTACTCCGGCCAGATCGCCGACCTGCAGAAGGTCGTGCGCTTCTGTCAGGAGCGCGTCGACGCGCCGACGTTCCTGGTCGGCCATTCGCGCGGCGGCGGCGTGGCGCTTCTGGCCGCTGATGGGATCGCGAACCTCTCCGGCATCGTGACGTGGAGCTCGATCGCGCGCACCGACCGATACGACGACGCCACGAAGTCGATGTGGCGCCGCGTCGGATACGTCGAGATCGAGAACAGCCGCACGAAGCAGATCATGCGGATGTCGACGCGGATGCTGGACGACATCGAAGCGAATCGCGACCGGCTGGATATCCTCAAGTGCACGACGCAGATCGAGCAGCCGATTCTCGTCATCCACGGCGCCCGCGACGAAAGCGTACCGGCCGCCGAATCACTCGAGATCGCCTCGTACGCGCGCGACGCCTCACGCGTCATCGTCGCTAAAGCAAGCCACAGCTACAACGCCATCCACCCGCTGATCCACGTCCCCTTCGAGCTGAGCATGGCCGCGGCAGTAACCTCGCGGTTCGTTAGCGTGTACGCGTAGGGCAGAAAGACAAATCAACCACAGAGACACAGAGAGCACAGAGGTTTTCTCTGTGTCCTCTGTGTCCTCTGTGTCTCTGTGGTGATGTTTTTTTGAACCTACTCGCCAGCCGGCTTCGGCCGCGGTCCACGACGACGACGCCTCCGCCTCGGACCACCAGCAACAGCGACAGGCTGTTCATCCGGACCATCGTCATCGAGATCTGGTTCGAGGATGGGTGTCTCCGCAGGCTTCACGCGGTCGTGCAGCTTGTCTTCGTCCAGCAGCCACACCCATTGCGTCGATGCTGTCTTCGCCTCGGGCGGCGCTGCCGGACGCTCGCGTCGCGGCTGCGGTTGAGGGCGCGCGGGACGAACGTCGCGAATGGCTGGCTGCGGGCGGCGCTCGACGGCGGGGGGCGCCTCGGCGCGTTTGAGGCGTACGAGTACTTCTTCGCTGAGACGACGATTGACGGAGATGAGATCGGCGACGAGTCCGATCAGCAGCGTCTGGAACCCGATGATGAGAAAGACCGCGGCCAGGATGAGCGATTGAATGTGTCCTGCGCGATCGCCCTGAAAGAAGTGCCAGAGGAAGCGTCCGCCGAGGATTGTGCCGGCGAGCAGAAGGACGGTGCCGATTGCGAAGAATGTCTTGAGCGGCTTATAGATCGTGTAGATGCGGAAGATCGTTGCCGCCGACTTGCGAAGGTAGGTGCCGATGCCGTGATAGAGCCTCGATGGGCGGGTCGGCGCGTTGGTGCGCACCGGTACTGATTGGACGCCGAGGTTGCGGTTGCCGGCTTGAATGATGGTTTCGAGCGTGTAGGTGAACGGGTTGAAGACGTTGATCTGCGTCGCTGCTTCTCTGGAGAACGCCCGGAAGCCGCTGGTGACGTCGCCGACGCGCAGTCCCGAGGCTAAACCAACAGTCCGGCTGCCGATGCGCTGCAACAGCCGCTTGATCGCCGACATGTGCGGTGACTTGGCCACCTCGCGGTCGCCGATCACCACGTCTGCGGTGCCGCGCATGATGGGCGAGATCAGCTTCGGGATGTCGCTGCCTGCGTACTGATTGTCGGCGTCGGTGTTGACGATGATGTCGGCGCCGAGGCGGAGGGAGGCGTCGATGCCGGCCAGGAACGCCGAGGCCAGGCCGCGATGGCTCTTGAGCTGAACGACATGCGTCGCGCCCGCTTTTCGCGCCGCGGCGGCGGTATTGTCGGACGACCCGTCGTCGATGACGAGCGTCTCGATGGCGGTGATGCCGTCAATTTTCTTCGGGATGTCGCGAAGCGTCTGGGCGATCGTCGCTTCTTCGTTGAAGGCTGGTATTTGAACGATAAGCTTCATGCAGTGTGTAGTGAATCCGTAGATTAGTCGATTCGTGGATCAGTGGATCAGTGGTGAATCCACTAATCTACGCACCACCCATGTCCGCCGGCGTCAAAGTTTCCGTCATCATGCCTGTGGAACGAATCGGCGGCGACGCGGAACGCGCGATCGAGTCGGTGCTGCGTCAGGAGGCGCCGTTCGCGTTTGAGCTGATTCTGGTCTCCGCGGAGCCATTGACGATGCAGCCTGGGAACGCGGTACGAAACGTCATCGAGCCGGATCGTAATCCCGCAACTCGAAGAAATCGAGCAGTTTCCGAGTCGCAGGGGGAGATCCTGGCCTTCATCGACGACGACGCCACGGCTGACACTGGCTGGCTCGCGACCGCCGTTAGCTATCTCGATGCTCATCCCGACATCGTCGTTCTGGGCGGTCCCGATCCTGCTCCAGCCGACTCGACGCGCGCCGAGCTCATCGCGGAAACGCTGCTGGCGACACCGCTCATCGGCAGTGGTCTGGCCTGCCACGAGAACCGGCCAGGCATCTTTCCGGTGACGAGCGCGAGCGACATCGCGCTGGTGAATCTGTTCGTTCGCCGCAGTGCCTTTCGCGGATTCGATGAGTCGATCGGCTACATCGGCGAGGACACCTCGCTGATCGCTACGCTCATGCCTGCGGTCGTGTATCACTCGGGCGTCCGCGTGTTCCACAGACGCCGTCCGTTTCCCGGTCCGTACCTTCGCCAGCGTTGGCGCTATCGGGTGAAGACAGGGGAGATGTTGCGCCGCGGTTCGGCCGCGTATGCGAAGAACCGGAAGATCTGGGCCTTCCTCATCGTCGGCACGATCGCGATCCTGGCGTCTCCTGTCGCGATTGTTCCGTACTTCGTCTTCACGCTCATCCTCAGCGCGCGCGTCACCCGCCTGCCGAGGCGCGACTGGATCGTGCTGCCGTTCGCCTTCGCCGCACACCACGCCATCTACTTCGCCGGCATCGTCTGGGGGGCGATTCGCGGGAGGGTGCGTTAGTGCAGCCCCTGTTCTAATGGTGCGCGACAGTCAAGCGCCCCCTCATCCGGCTTCGCCA
>DATLVW010000258.1:0-2839 GCA_035577085.1 Thermoanaerobaculia bacterium | reverse complement strand
CCGACCGCCAGATCTTCGGCTCGGCGTGGACAGCATGGCGGCAGGGCGCGACGCCGTCGAGCGGGAACGTCGGCAAGTTCAACTTCGCGGTGTGGCCGGTGTCGAGCGTCGTCCACGACTACCTGCTCGGCGTGCTGCGCGAGGTCACGGCGCTCGTCAATCAGACGGACATCCCCGATGGCTCCGAAGAGGACCACCACTACGTCTGCGACATGACCTCGCTCATCACGGGGCGGTGGATGGGACGCTCGGAGGAATGGCTCGGCGACGTCCGCGCGCGCCTGCCGGAACAGTTGCTCACGGCGACGCACCAGTTGGCGAAGGACATCGGGCTCGTGAAGCCGCGGCCCGGGCAGGAGGCGGCGTGAAAAGACTCGCCTTGGCATTGGTGTTCGTCGCCTCCATCGCCCGGGCGCAAGGTTGGGGTTGGACGCCCATCACGGCGCCGATCCCGATTCCGCCGTCCACCATCGCGGTCCGGATCGGAACCGCGCTTCAGCCCATCGTGGACGCGCTCCCGGCGGCAGGCGGAGTCATCCAACTGGACCCCGGCCGCTTCTACGCCGACGCCTCCGACTCGACCATCGCGCTCACGCTGTCGAAGCCCGTGACCATCATCGGCACGACGTACGACGCCACGACGATGGCGTCGCCGATCCTCATCAGCAGCCCGGACTGCCACCTCGAGCGGTTCAGGGTTCAGCCGTCCGGGGCGGCCTACGGCATTAAAATCTTCCAATCCGGGGCCGGCGTCGCTCGCTCTTCCCTACGAGACATGTTCGTCGGAGCTGTGGACACGACGGCTCGAAACGCTGGTCAGGGGCCTGTCATTGGCCTCTATCTCGACGGCGCTATCCTGACGACCATCGACCACTGCACGTTCGCGTTCTGCACGCAATCCGGCGTCTACCTCAACTCCTCCGGGCTGCCGAACTGGAGCACGAACGAGAACATCTTCACTAACTGCACGTCGAACCTCAGTTCGCACTACGGCGTCGAGATCATCGGCGGAGGCATTCAGGGCTTTCAATGGCTTGGCGGCAACATGGAGGACAACACATGGGGCGCGGTATTCGTGCAATCAGCGACGAATCTTACGTTCCGCGGCGTGGACTTCGAGTCCACAGTCTTCCCGATTGCAGACCTTCTCAGCATCGCGACGTCCGCCCCGTCAACGATCGAGGATTGCAACTTCAACACTAGTGGAGTAACGCGCGCATTCAACTTCTTCACCTGCGCCCAGGTTAGCGTGCTGCGAAACCGTCTAACCACGTTCAGCGCTTACTCCAACGCTGGCACGTTCGATGACCGGTCTTCCAACTGCATCGAGTGGGGGAACGTTTTCAACACCGGCGGCTACATTGAGAACAGAACGCAGCCTGGCATCCCTAGCCTGGCCGGACTCTTTCAGCCGAATCTGCGCTCGTACTACGGAGTCCTGTGGGGCCCATCCGCCGCAGGAACGGCGGCGACGATCGGAAGCGCGTGGACGGCGACAGGGGCAGTCACAAATCCGGCTCCGACGACGTCGCATCTGTCGGGCTGGCTTCGCCGCACGGTGTTTACGGGAGCCGCGGCGGCGGAGACAGGCATCAAGCAGACGGGTGCCTCCGACTTCCAGTTCTGGTCCGGCGATTCGGCCGGGACTGGAGGGTTCTACTTCTCCGCCACGTTCCGGCTTGATGCATGGCCGGCGAATACCGGCCGGCTATTCGTCGGGCTGGTCGCCAGCGGGTCCGTAGCTCCGGCTTCCGTCGCGGACTCAACCGGACTCACGGGGGACGCCATCGGCCTATATCACGACGCTAATGACGTCGTTAATGTCTTTCGAATCGTTGCGGTCAAGGCGGGCGTGGCGACCAAGTTCGCATTGACGAATGGCGCGACCGCGCCGGTGCTCGACAACTCCCAGGGATTCCGCTTTGAGATGATCGCGTGGCCGAATGCCAACGCCGTCTACTGCCGCCTCTACAGCTTGAATAAGTACGGAACGCTCGCCGGTCTGGTGACGCTGACGAACGCAATCACTAAGACCGCACTGATGGCTCCGCAGGTCGAAGTCGGCAGTGCCGCCGGCACTTACTCCATTGGCGTCGCCAACGTGACCTGTCAGGTGGCGCGATGACGAGCGTCCTCCAACAGCGCGCGGACCGCGCCTACGGTTTCCCGTTCCGCGGCTGCGTGTCGTCCGTGGACAGGCACGAGGTGCCGCTCTGGGCCTGCGGGCCGGATTCGCGCGAACTGCTTGCCGAACCGGGACGAGAGGATGACCCGATTCCTACCGGCAAGCTGAAACGCCGCCACGGTGCCGCCGGGGTAGGCTCCAACGCCGGCATCCTCGAGTTGCTCGCCGCCGACACGACATTCAAGAGCAAGCGGCTCCTGAGCCTCAGCACGCCCGCGACCGCCGACGGCTTCGACACCATCGGCAGCATCTGGGGAGACGAGGCGAAGAGGTTCGGGCAGGTCGCGATTCATGACGGTGCCACGGACGTCATCGAGGGAGAGTTCGAGACGAGCAACTTCCACTACTTCAACGGCGCTCGCATGGACATCATCGCGCCGCCGCTCGTCTACAACGGCAACGGTGCGACCGGGTATCACCGCTACTCCAACTCGTTCCTGCGCGGGAAGACCATCTCCGGATCGCGCAACAGCGTCGGCATCAAGAACCGCGAATACTTCGGCGGATTCGACAGCGCGGCCACGAACTGGAACCGGTCGTACAACACGGCTACCGGCTCTGGCACAGCCCAGGTCGTCCGCTTCCCGACTGGGCTCGTGATGCCGCTGCGTGCCGCGACCCGCGTTGACGGCGACTACCCGGCGATCGGTGGAC
>DATLVW010000257.1:0-9995 GCA_035577085.1 Thermoanaerobaculia bacterium | reverse complement strand
CCAGAAGCGCCTGATCGCCGCAATCGAGCGCCAGGCGAAATTCGAAGCGCTCGCCGCGAATGCGCCGAAGGAACCGCTGGTCGAGACCAAGTCCAACACCGACGCCGTCTACAACGACCCCGCGCTGACGCAACGGATGGTCGCCGCCGCACGCGCCGCGATGGGCGCCGGCCAGGTGGTCGAGATGCCTGCACAGATGGGTGGCGAAGACTTCTCGCAATTCGGACTGGCAGGCGTTCACGCTGTGTTGCTGCACGTCGGCGCAGTCGATGCCGCGAAGCTGGAAGCGTCGCACAAGTCCGGCGTGCCGCTCCCGGGCGTGCACTCGCCGTTATGGGCGCCGGAGCGCGAGCCGACGATCAAGGCAGCGATGCGTGCGGAGACGGCGATCCTGATGGATTTGATGCATTAGGATTTCTGAGGGAGTGGGGAGTCGGGAGTGGGGGGTGGGAGCAAAACCATATCAACTCCGACAACCGACCCCCGACATGCGACCCCCGCAAAACGAACGGAAGACACTGCGCATGGTCAGCGAAAGAATCAAAAGTGATCACCATTCAAACAAAAGTAAGACTGCGGATCAATCCGTGCGATGTGCCTGGGCTCGCACGCCGCTCGGCATTGCCTATCACGATCTCGAATGGGGCGTACCGGTTCACGACGACAACATCCTCTTCGAGTTTCTAACGCTCGAAGGGGCGCAGGCCGGGCTGAGCTGGGAGACGATTCTCAAGAAACGCGACGCCTATCGCAAGGCATTCGCCGGGTTTGATCCGGCGATGGTGGCCAAGTTCCGAGCAGCACAGGTCGCGCGTTTACTCGCGAATCCCGGCATTGTCCGCAATCGTCTCAAGATCGCCAGTACGGTGAGCAATGCAAAGGCCTTCCTTGCAGTCCAGCGCGAGCTCGGGAGTTTCAATGCCTATGTGTGGAGCTTCGTTGGCGGAACGCCTCGCATGAACCGCTGGAGAACGCCCGGGCAAGTCCCTGCAAAGACGCCGCAATCCGATGCCCTTAGCCGGGACCTGTTGCGCCGCGGATTCAAGTTTGTGGGATCGACGATCTGCTATGCGTTCATGCAGGCAGTGGGCATGGTGAACGATCACACGATTGATTGTTTCCGATATGAACACACGAAGGCATCAAACGATGGCAAGCCCTGATTCTCGCGTAACGATCCACATGGCGGCGAGCCTCGATGGCTTCATCGCCCGCAAGGACGGGCGCGTCGACTGGCTCGAAACCTCGGACGAATTCGCAGGCGGCGACACCATGGACCCGGAATTCGTCGAGGCGTTCCTCAAGACGATCGACTGCTACGTGATGGGATCGCGAACGTATGAGACCGCGCTTCGTTTTGAAGCGGAGGGGTTAGGCTGGCCGTACGGCGACAAACCCACCTTCGTCCTCACGAGTCGCGACCTTCCTCGGATCCGCGATACCGTCGAGCTCCACTCAGGCGATCTCGCGCAGTTCGTGAATGAGCGTCTGCGGCCTGCGTTCCGTTCCATCTGGTTTGTTGGAGGCGGTATGGTCTCCGCCGAATGCCTCCGCCTCGGGCTGGCCGACGAAGTTCGCTATTCGATCCTGCCGATCTTGATTGGCGACGGGATCCCGTTCTTCGAGAAAATCGAAAACGACATCGCCCTCCATCTTGCAGAGGTCAATGCCTACAAGAACGGCATGGTGGCGCTTCGTTACGAGGTGCGGGGACGCGGCGGCGAGTCACAGAACGCCACGTGACTCAACCGGCGTGCCGTCTATCGCGCGATCCAATCCGTCCAGACGACGTATCCAAGATCGTGGCTGCGGATGCCGATGCGCACGCGGCCGGATGCTCCGCCGATGTTTGCCTTCAACTGGCGACGCTCCCCCGCCGGCACTTCCACCGTCTGTCTGCTCCACGGCGAAACGGTGTGCCGCGTGCGCGTACTACCCGCCTGTACTTCGACAAGGAACTGGGCGCGATCCGCCGCGCCTGCAAAGACGAACGGTTCCTCCGAATAGTTGCGCAGCTCGAGGGTGACCGTTCCATCAGCGGCGATCGATCCGGCGGAAAGACTCAGTCCACGCGGAGCCTCCTCCTCTTCCGCGGAGTCTCCGCGCGGAGCGAAGATTCCTGAGCCCGTGCGCGTGACGGACGTCGTTGTAACGCATCCGAGCGCCCCGAAGACGAGCGCAATTAAAGCCCATCGCATGGTCGGCATTCCCTTCGCGCAAGTCTACAGCGTCACCCGAAGTCCCGGAGGGTCACGCCTTCGCTCATCGGTCATCGGACGTTCCTCCCTCCCCTCCTCCGATGCGTGATACGTTTTCGCTTGCGGCTCCAGGCTGCTGCGCTTGGAACCTCAGGCGGCGCAGGCCAGCCACAAAGGCCTATTGCCGGTAGCAGGCACGATGACCAACCCTCTCCAGTCCTCACGCGATGTGATCTTGAGAACGCCCCGCTGGGTCCAGGCTCAGGAGTTCTACGAGAACGTCCTCGGCTTCGAAGTTACCCATGAAACAGATGCCATGCTGCGCGTCGAGACGGGGGCTATTCGTCTCTTCGTCGAAAGGGGTGAGCCGCACGGCCCGGTCTTTGATTTCCTCGTTCGCGATGTCCAAGCCGCCAAGAGAGACCTTCTGGCTGCCGGCTGCGTCCTTGTAGAGGAAGATGCGTCCGTCCCCCGATGCTATCTGCGAGACCCATTCGGTCTGGTCTTCAACCTGGGTCAAACCGCAAGCGCAGGGTAGCGCGATTCGGAGGATCTGGAGCGACGATGCCAGAGCAAACCTTACAAGAGCAAACCGCGCATAGGTGGTACTCGCGTCCCGTTCTCTTTGTCGATGACATAGGACGTGCGCTCCGCTTCTACATGGATCTGCTCGGCTTCGAGAAGGCGTGGCATGAAGGCGATGGCAAGGGCACGGTGTGTCAGGTTCATCGCGCTGAGTGCGAGATCATTCTCTGCGAGGATGCCGATCGCAAGGACAGAGGGCGGCTGTTCCTGTCGCTGACGAAGGATGGCATCGCGCAGCTTCGGAAAGAGATCGTCGAGCGCTCGATTCCCAACCGAAAGTCGTGGTGGGGATATGACGTGATCCAGATCGACGATCCCGACGGCAACGAGTTGCTCTTCCCCATTTCCGAGTGAGTACTTCGAGCGCTGCAACTACACCGGCGGTTCTGCGTAGGCATTGCGGGAAGGTTCGCAAAATGCGCAAAGTCCTCTCCGCGCTGGTCGATCTCTCGGCCGGCCTGCTATTCGTCCTGGTCGCGTTTTTCGACGGCCGCGTGCTGCTCCAGAGTCCTCACCTTGTCTACCTCTGCTTTCCGGTTCTGATCACGGTAGCAGTGGCCGCCGGCTACTGGCGGGGGTCGAGAAACGCGCTGCCGCCCTGGGTGACCGCTGTTCTGACGAACATTCCCCTGCTGCTCTTCGCGCTCGCGTTCTTCTCCGGCCGGAACAAGCCGTTCATCCTCTTTCCAGTCCTCACGTTCGTGTCCGTATCGGCCGGCATTGCGATGGCACGGCTGCGCGCAAAGCCGTGGGCGTTGACAGCAGTCATCGTGATTGCCGGTGTTGTTGGCGCATTCGCCGGCCCCCGTTTCGTGCCGTTGATCGTCCCGAGCAAGAACGTCAAAGAGAGGCCCTTCCCATTCACAATCAAGCTCGTAGACGGCACGACGATCTCCTCCCGCGACCTCGGCGGAAAGATCGTTGTGCTCGATTTCTGGGCAACGTGGTGCATTCCCTGTCAACACGAATTGCCGGCGCTGCAGCGCATCTACGATAAGACGAAGGGGCAAAAGGATGTCGTGTTTGTCGCCGTCGACGGAGTGATCACCGATTCTCCGGGAGACGTTGGAGATTCGCTGGAACGTGCCACCGCCTTTTTCCGGCGCGGCGGCTATTCCATTCCCTTGGCGTGGGACGGAGGCGCGGTGCTGGAAAAGTCGTTCGGGCTGACCGGGTTCCCGACGCTGGTGGTCGTTGATGGCAACGGGCAAGTTCGTATGCGCCGGGTCGGTTATGTCGGCGCAGAAGATCTTGAAGCGATTCTGATGGGACAGATCGCAGAACTTCGGAAGGAGGGCGGGCGGTAGTGGCGGCCGAGTGATCGTCGAACCGGGGTTGGTGTCATCCTGAGACTGCCGGAGCCGCCCCGCGCGAATCGCGATGTTTGCGTAGCGCGTGCGCGGCGGCGGAGGACGTCGAAGGATCTCAAATTACGAAGATCGTGTTCGTCCAGCGCGAGCGAACGTGATCAAAGACGCTCGAACGAGATCTTCGTAATTTGAGATCCTTCGACGTCCTCCGCCGCCAATGTCTGAAGGATGCAAGGTCAGCGAATCTTGCGGCGGTGCGGCGACTCAGGATGACACATCAATCTCTCATCGCTTATCTCTGATCTCTGATTCACGCTTACGGATCGATATTCACACGCAGCGTCGCCTGCTGACCGAGCGCTGCCACCTCGACGTCCCTCGTTCCGATGCGGCGGAGGACGAAGCTCTGGCCGATGTGGTCTCCTTCGCGAGCGGTCAAGACCTCGCCGTTGCCGGCGAACGCGGCGATCAGCGACGCTGCCGGACCGAAGGTTCCGAGAAAGCGATATCCGAAGACGAGCGGAGGTGGTGAGGCAACGACCGGCGTCTCCAGAACTGCCACCGTAACCGGGACGACCGCAGGTGATCCTTGCGAGATTATCGAGACCTTTGGCTTGGTTGCCTGGACCTCCGCGAATTCGAATAGATTTCGCCGTAGTGTGTGGACGCGTGCGTCGTCCGCGGCTGCGTCGCGAAGGCGCAACGAGGGAACGGGAGCGGTGCTCGTTTCGGGCGCGGCGTGAATTCGCGGGACGTCCTCGCGGTGCTCATGTTCCTGGAAGTGCGCAGGAGCGCATAACCAAGTTACGCCAGCACTGATCAAGGCGGCAACTACGGAAGTTCGAAACCTCTCACCAATCGTCATCATGACTATTTGACGCAAGTGATCTTCCGAAGGTTTCCGGTTCGCGCCCGGAAGGTCCGGAATCGTGCCTCGCCTCAGCCCGTCTGGTACCCTCGCAACCTGTGAAGAGGCGATGCCATACGGCCTTCGTCGTCGCCGCGCTCCTGATCCTGAGCGCACTGGTTCCTGCGCAGGGAGACGATCTCTCATGGCAACTCATCCAACCAGGTACTGAGCTCGCGTCGATTGCCGTCAAAGGGCCATCCGATCCGGGTAACCGGCTGTATGTCGTGCGAGTCGATCCAGCTCGCGCGAAGCTCACGGTGGCGCTTGCATCCGAGACAAAGACAGCCGCGCGCACTGCCGCCGAATGGTGTCGCACGTCCAACCTGGCTGTCGCGATCAACCTCGGCATGTTTCAGAACGACGGACAGTCGAATGTGGGCTACCTGCGGCACGGAAGTCACGTGAACAATCCCCGATGGAACGACTACAACTCGATCCTGGCTCTCAACTCGTCAGGCGCTTCCGATCCTCGGGTACTGTGGCTCGATCGCGATCAGACGAAGGATGTGCAGCAACTTGCACGCTATGAGATCGTTGTTCAAAACCTGCGTCTCATCGCACGAGGCCGGCGAAATGTCTGGGCAAAGAGCGATAAGCGATGGAGCGAGGCCGCCGTCGCCATCGATTCGCAAGGGCGCGTGCTGTTTCTCTTCAGTCGCGCGCCCTACACCATGCGCGAGTTTAACGACCTCCTTCTGAAGCTCCCGCTCGCGATCGTGGCCGCAATGCATGTCGAGGGCGGCCCCGAGGCAAGCCTCTCGATTCATGCACCAGGCATCGATCTCGATCTGGCCGGAAGCTACGAGACGGGATTCTGGCCGGACGACAGCAATCACAAGCAATGGCCACTCCCGAATGTGTTGGGAGTAGTGCGGGAGAAGTAGCTCCGCTGCGTCACTTGATCTCGAACGTCAGCGTGCTCGTGTCGACGAGCCAATGCTCCGCTTGTTGTGGATCGGGACGCCGATACGTCGTCGTGACCATGTAGCGGCCCGGCTTTGGGTACGGAAAACTCACGCCTCCGGACTGATTGGGAACGCCGGCTCCGATTCGGCCCTCACCGGCGCCGTAAAGTTCCACCGGAACGTCTTGAATCGGGTGGCCTGTCGTCTTGTGCACGACGATGAACTGCATTTCGTCGCCTTGCTTCATTTTCGGCCTGATCCCATTCCATTGCGGGATGATCTCCAGGCCGAGGCCAGCCTCCAATTGCCAGTCGGCACGTGGCGTGGTCGCGCCGCAGAAGAGGAACGCTTTGGCGTGCTCGGTCCGCGTCTCGTTGCCGCTGACCACCGGCTTGAGATCGACAGCGGCCATGACGACTCCTTCGCGGTCGGGGACGTTCGCGCTGAAGTCGAGCGAGCGCGGTCCGGCGACGGGTGTGACGATGACTCTCTCGATCGGTCTATCCCGAACCACATGCGCATCCTTGACGCGATCCGCGCTGATCGCTTCGCCGAGATTCGGGAAATCGGTGCCGCGTGTGACGTGAAGTGTGACTGCTCCGCAATCGCCCTCCGGAACGATGTACATCTGCGCGAATGCAACGGGAGCGAGACTCAAAGCAATGGCAACAGCGATGTGTTTGATCATTTTCCTTCTATGCCTCCATCTCTTAAGACGGGCGAAGGCGCCGAAGGTTACTTCGAATCGAAGATGGTTGGGAGAAATGGCCACTCGAGTCTCATTGCCTGGCCGCTGAGCGATACGATGTCGCCTGCTGCCGAGGCGGTGATCTCGGGTCGTTTGGCCGGCACGGACCGAACGTTCGACAAGGAGTAACTATGCATGGACCAGGATCGACGAGACTTCCTGTACGACTCTGCCCTCGCACTTGCCGGCACGGCGCTTTGGCGCGTCGCCCCCGCGTTTGCGCAGCGCGGTCCGCGACGCGAGCTCGCAACCATGACCATCGTTGAGCTTTCGCGGCTTCTGGACAGCGGGAAGGTCACCAGCCGGCAACTGGTCGAGCAGTCGCTTGCGGCGATCAAAGACCCGCAGGGAGAGGGCGCGCGTACTTTCCTCAGCGTCCACGAGAACGAAGCGCTTGCTGCCGCTGACCGTGTTGACGCGCAACGACGCGGCGGTGCAAGACTGCCCGTCCTGGCCGGCATCCCGATCTCGATCAAGGACTTGTTCGACGAAGCCGGCGTCGTCACCCTCGGCGGCTCGAAAGTACTGGTGGGCTCGCCGCCGGCGACACGCGACGCGACCGTCGTCGAGCGATTGCGAAACGCCGGCGCGGTGATCATCGGCCGCACCAACCTCACCGAGTTCGCATTCTCCGGCCTCGGCATCAACCCGCACTACGGGACGCCGAGGAACGTGTTCGATCGCGCTGCAGGCCGGATTCCCGGAGGCTCGTCATCGGGTGCCGCGATCTCGGTCACTGACGGCATGGCGGCCGGCGCAATCGGAACCGATACCGGCGGATCGGTTCGCATTCCGGCCGCGCTCAACGGGCTCGTTGGTTTCAAACCGACCGCGCGACGCGTGCCGCGCGAAGGCGTGCTGCCGCTCTCGTTCACGCTCGATTCAATCGGGCCGATCGCCAAGTGTGTCGCGGACTGCGCGTTGCTGGATCATGTGCTGGCCGCCGAGACCGACAGTGTTCCGACGGCTACCCATCTACGCGGCCTTCGTTTCGCGGTGCCGAAGACGGTGTTCCAGGACGACTTGTCACCGGCCGTCGCCCGCGCCTTCACCGCAGCGCTGGATCGATTGTCGGCTGCCGGCGCAATCATCATCGAGCTGCCGATGATCGAATTCACACAAGCTGCCGTCGTAAACCCGCGCGCCGCGCTGACCAGCGCGGAAGCCTTTTCATTGCACCGGCAATGGATGAAAGAGAAGGCAGACCAATACGACCCTCGCGTTATCGCCCGCATTCGACCCGGCGAGACGATCACCGCCGCGGACTACATCGAGCTGCTTCAGTTGCGCGAGCGCTTCATCAAATCGATCAACGCCGCTGCCAGCGGTTACGACGCCATGCTGATGCCCACAACTCCCGACACCGCGCCGACGATCACCGAAGCCAGCAAGGACGACGAGACCTACTCCCGCCTCAACGGCCGCATGCTGCGCAACCCATCAGTCGTCAACCTGTTCGATGGCTGCGCCCTCTCCCTCCCCTGCCACGACCCCGGCAGCGCCCCCGTCGGCCTGATGATCGCAGGCACACAAAACACCGACCGCAGGATTCTGGCGATCGGCCTCGCGGTGGAGGAGGTCGTTTGGAAGGGACGGAGCTTGAGTACCCGTCACGATTGATCTCGAGGAGGGACTTGCCATCCTCCTGCATCAGACGAATGGGAGCGTCGAGCTTGCCGCCAGCGCAATGATCGTGCTCAACGCAAGCAAGAACGTCGACGAATTTGACCTCGCCCTGACAGCACTCGGGCGAGGACGCCCGACTGCCCGCGGTCGAGACGACCGCACTCCTTTCGATGCGCACAAGGAGTGTGGGCGTCTCGCCCGCGGCCATCGGGGCGTCCCGCCTCGGTGGTTGGATCCGGCCTTGATAGCTTGAATGGTCTGGAACAAGCCCAGGATTCAATTGGGTGTAACGAACCATCGCCGCAATCTACCCATCCTGCAACGCGGCTCCGAGTCTCACTCCTTCGGTCCACCCCTCCCCGCCCGGAACCTTAGCGCGCTCCCGATCACGGCGAGGCTCCCCACGATATTCGCGGCCATGCCGATGATCAGTGGCCACTGGCGGATGCGGATTCCGTAGACGAGGTAGACGATCTGTCCGCCGAGGAAGAGGAGGTAGGTCAGGATGGAGACGTCGTCGGAGCTTCGGCGCTTCCAGATCCGCAGCGCTTGCGGAATGTAGGCGGCACCAGTGGCGACACCGACGACGGAGACGAGCCAGGCGAGGATCGAGTCGAACAAGACCATAACGTGGACGATATGCCGGATTGGGGTCAGGTCTGAAGTGTGAAGTGACGGAATCAGGGCCGCTCCTCGAGGCAGGAGTCCCCTTCCGTCACTTCACACTTCGGACCTGACCCCACTTCCACTGCGATACCATTCCGACGTATGTCACGACTACGCGTACTCAGTTTCTCCATCTCGATCGACGGGTTCGGTGCGGGGCCGAATCAGGATCTTGAAAACCCGCTCGGCGTCAACGGACCGGAGATGTTCGACTGGTTTTTTCACACGCGCACCTGGCAGCAAATGCACGGCGGCGAAGGAGGCGAGAGCGGCGTCGACGACGACATGGCCTCGCAGAGCTTCGACGGCATCGGCGCCTGGATTCTCGGGCGGAACATGTTCGGGCCGGTCCGCGGTCCCTGGCCGGACGATGAGTGGAAAGGGTGGTGGGGCGAGGAACCGCCGTATCACGTGCCCGTCTTCGTGCTGACGCATCATCCGCGCGCGCCGCTGGCGATGAAGGGCGGGACGGAATTTCGATTCGTCACCGGCGGAATCGAAGAAGCGCTGCAACAAGCCCGCGACGCGGCGCAAGGTAAGGACGTCCGCCTCGGCGGTGGCGTCTCTACGATCCGCCAGTATCTGCAGGCCGGCCTGATCGATGAGCTGCACCTCGTCATCTCCCCGGTTTTGCTAGGCCGCGGCGAACATCTCCTCCACGGCATCGATCTGCGTGCCCTCGGCTACGAGTGCACGAAGCACGTATCCGGCGGACGTGCCGCCGCGCATGTCATTTTGCGCAAGCGGACGTGAGGTGATCCGTGGTCGCCGAAGCAAAGGCAACCACAGAGACACAGAGAGCACAGAGGTATCTCTGTGACCTTTGTGCCTCTGTGGTGAACGAATTTCCCGCCTGCACTCCTACGGCAATATCGCGAACGCTCTGGCTGGGAAGCCGACGCCGTTTTCCACCTTGGGCCAGGTGACGACTATCACGGCGCCGGCGGGCGGGACTTTGTCGAGATTCGCCATCGCTTCGATCTGGAAATGATTCTGGTGCAGTATCCAGGTCTCGGAATCCATCGAGTCCGTCGTGTCGGTATCGAG
>DATLVW010000256.1:0-12441 GCA_035577085.1 Thermoanaerobaculia bacterium | reverse complement strand
CTGTCGAAGAACTCCCAGAATTTCTCCAGGATCTGCTTCTCACTGCCGGACATGTACGTCCGCGAACCGCTTTTCTCGACTGCGAGCTGCGTTTGTCCGGGGACTTCGTACATCGCGCAGGAGCGACCGTCTTCGATGTTGATTACGCCGATGGCGATGATGCGTCCGCGAAACGGCGAGAGCCCGCCAGCACGCCGCGTCTCCTCGGCGTCGCCATCGTTGAGCCCTTTGATGAGGTACTCGCGAACGTAGGCGTCGAGCTCTTCCCACGGCGTTCCAACCGTTTCGATATCAATGACAAGTTTTTTCATGGGGGGTAACCAATCGTAGCTGAGAAGAAGCGCGCAGCGAACTGGGAAACATGGACTGCCCAACATCGGTTGCACATTTTCTAGAAAAATCTATAATCGCCTGTTACCGTGCGAAAGAAGGACATCAAGCAATTGGTGGTCGAGGTGCCTGTAGCCCTCGCGGAGGAGCTCGAAAAGTACTGCGCGAAGCACTCCAAGTTCAAAGGCGGCGTGATCCGCGAGGCGATCGAAACGCTTCTCGAACATGAGGGGGACAGCACTTCTCGATTCATCGTCACGTTACCTGAGTCAACATCAGAAGACCTCGCAGTGTTTCGCGCTGTGCGCGACGAAGCGACGCGCGAGGGAGTGGTGAGGAGCGCGATCCGCGAATACATCGATCACGTGCTGGAGCTGGAGCCACACACCAGCGTGCGCTTCAGAGGCGAAAAACAGAAAGTGCAGGCGACGCGTGCGCGTAGCAACGTCCGAGCGATCAGCGGAAACAAATCTCGATAGGTTTGGGGGAGCGGGCGGAGAGGATAAAAGGAGTTAGGAGATTCATCATGTTAGAGAAGCCGCAGAAAATCAGCCAGAAGACCGGAGACGCTTTCATGGCCACGCTCGAAAAAGCGGGCGCCAAGAAGACGTGGGTCGCGAAGAGAGACATGCTCGTCTTCGTCGCCGATCAGCTGACGGTCGAGTTGCTGCGAGTGAACGATGGGTTCATCGTGCGCATGCATCCGAACGACTAGGCTGCGGTTGTCTTCAGCGTATCGAACAACTCCCGCACCGCATCCGCCGATTTCTGCAGCGCGGCCTTCTCGTCCGGCGTCAGCGTGATCT
The DNA here is from genome assembly GCA_035577085.1 of Thermoanaerobaculia bacterium. Lineage (GTDB taxonomy): Bacteria > Acidobacteriota > Thermoanaerobaculia > Gp7-AA8 > Gp7-AA8 > JADGNZ01. The sequence continues at coordinate 11,305 of DATLVW010000256.1, read as the reverse complement.
CGATGATCTGCTCGATACCGTTCCGGCCAAGCTTCACCGGCACGCCGACGTAGAGGTTGTTGAATCCGTACTCGCCGGTGAGATAGGCCGCGCACGGCAGGATCTTGCGCTTGTCTTTGAGGATCGCTTCGACCATCTCGACCGTTGCTGCGCCTGGCGCGTACCAGGCCGAGGTCTTCAGCAGGTTGACGATCTCCGCGCCACCTGTGCGTGTGCGCTCGACGATCGCGTCGATGCGCTCTTTCGAGATCAGCTCAGTGATGGGGATGCCGGCGACCGTCGAGTAGCGCGGCAGCGGAACCATCGTGTCGCCGTGTCCGCCGAGGACGAAGGCGTGGGTATTTTCGACGGAGACGTTCAGTTCCATGGCGATGAAGGCGCGCATGCGTGCGGAGTCGAGAACGCCGGCCATGCCGATCACACGCTCGCGGGGAAAGCCGGAGACGCGCCGGGCAACTTCGCACATCGCGTCGAGCGGGTTCGAAACGATTACCAGGATGCTGTTGGGCGAGCGCCTGGCAACCTCGCGGGTGACACCGGCCACGATCTCTTCGTTCTTCCAGAGCAGGTCATCGCGCGACATGCCCGGCTTGCGCGGCAACCCGGCCGTGATCACGACGACGTCGGAGCCGGCGGTCTCGTCGTAGCTGTTCGAGCCGCGGAGGATGGAGTCGTAGTTCTCGACGGGCGCGGTCTCCATCAAGTCGAGGGTTTTCCCCTGGGGGACGCCTTCGACGATGTCGACGACGATGACATCGGCGAGCTCTTTGAGTGCGATTCCCTGCGCAACTGTGGCACCGACATTGCCGCCGCCGACCACTGTAACTTTCGTTTTCATCTCATACCTCGGGGGTGCGATATTTGCGGCGGGATCATATATCGCGGTTCGCGGTTGCGAGGCCGCGAGGTCCCGGTGGCAGTGAGTGTAGAGATTCGCCAGTAGAGATCGGTGTCGGCTGTCACACTACCGACCCCCGACCGCTAATCGACTCCAATTCAAGACATGCTTTCCGACTTCTGCAACACTGCCAACGCCATTGCCGCGACGACGAAGAAGTCGGAGAAGGAACGTCTCCTTGCCGATTACTTCGTCTCGCTCGATGACGCATCACTCGAGCGGGCCGCCGTTTTCTTTTCGGGCTCGCCGTTTCCGCGCAAGGACCAGCGAGCCGCAGGAGTCGGCGGCGCGGCACTGAGCGATGCGCTCGTCGAGGTGACTGGCCTGGCGACGGATGAGGTCTGGCGTTCCTGGTCGGAATACGGTGATGCTGGCGACACGGCAGCGGCGTTGTTTCCTGTCGATCCGAGCCGTTCCGTGACCCTATCGGAAGCAGGCGAGACGTTCGATTTGCTGGCAGCGACGCCGGGCGCCATCGACAAGAAGAACCTCCTCGTGACGCTGCTTCGAAAGCTTGACCGGGACGGCGTTCGCTACGTCGTGAAGATCCTCCTTCGCGAGTTTCGCATCGGACTCCAGGAAGGGCTCGTGGAATCCGCGATCGCCAAGGCATTCCATCGTCCGCTGGCCTCGGTCAGGCGGGCCAACATGCTTACCGGGGACATCGGCGCCGCCGCGCTTCTGGCGCGCGCAGATGCGCTCGACAGCGCGCAGATGAATCTGTTCCACCCGTTTGCTTTCATGCTCGCCCAGCCGGAGGAGGATCCCGAAGAGATCGTGGCCATGCTCGGCGCGGGAGCCTTCGCGGACGACAAGTACGACGGCGTCCGTGCTCAGATTCACGCCAGTGCCGGCGAAGTGCGGATCTACTCGCGGACGCTCGACGATGTGACGCATCGTTTCCCGGAGATCGAGTCGGCAGGGCGTGCTCTCGGCCGGGAGGCTGTTCTGGACGGCGAGATCGTGGCGTTCTCCGATCGCGTTCTGCCATTCGCCACGATTCAGAAACGGCTCGGGCGGCGCAAAGTCTCCGACGCTCTGTTGCGCGATGCACCGGTCGTCTTCTTTGCGTTCGATCTGCTCTTCATCGACGGCGAAGTTCTTCTTGAAACGCCGCTGCGCGATCGGCTCGCCCGCTTGCGCGAGCTTCTCAGCAGTGGGCCCGCGTCGATTCGGTTCACTAATCAAACAGAGGTTCGCGAAGCCGCCCACGTCGACGAACTGTTTGACGCGGCACGCGCACGAGCAAACGAAGGACTCGTCGTCAAAGCTCCGGATTCGGTTTACACGCCCGGCCGCCGCGGCAAGTCGTGGCTGAAATACAAGAAGGCGCTGGCGACGCTCGATTGCGTCGTCACCGCCGCGGAGTACGGGCACGGCAAGCGCCGCTCGGTGCTGTCCGATGTCACCTTCGCCGTTCGCCGCGACAATGAGCTGGTCAACATCGGCAAGGCGTACTCGGGCCTTACCGATGCGGAAATCGAGATGCTGACCAAGCACTTCCAGGCTACGACGACATCGAGGCATGGACCGGTGCACGTGGTCGAGCCGACCATCGTCCTCGAGATCGCGTTTGATCGGATTCAGGAGTCGGCGCGTCACAAGTCCGGCTTCGCCCTTCGATTCCCTCGCATTGCCCATCTTCGCGACGACAAAACGGTCGATCAGATCTCCACGATCGATGAGGTACGCCGGATTTACGAAGGACAGTTGAAGCGCGAGCGTCAGGAGTGAGATCCTTCGCGGTCCTGATGCCCGACTCGTTCATCGCCGCGCCGCCGAAGGATGTCCTGCTGGACGAAGGGTTCCGCTTCGTCCACGGCCAGACCATCGCTCCCTTCACCATCCGCTACGAAACGTTCGGCGAGCTGAATGCCGATCGATCGAATGCCATTCTCGTCTGCCATGCGCTCTCGGCCAGCGCGCATGCCGCCGGCAGATACCGCGATGATCCCGATGAGAAGCCGGGATGGTGGGATGGCCTCATCGGATACGGGAAGGGGATCGACCTCGGGAAGTACTTCGTCATCTGCGCGAACCTTCCCGGGTCCTGTTTCGGAACGACGGCACCATCGTCCATCGACCCGGCGAATGGGCGAGCGTATGGATCGCGGTTCCCCTGGCCGACGATCGAGGACATGGTGCATTCGCAGAAGGTTCTTCTCGACCGGCTGGGCATCACACGCCTTCGTGCTGTCGCCGGCGGATCGCTTGGCGGAATGCAGGTTCTGATGTGGGCCGCTCTCTATCCCGAGCTGATGGATTCGATCATCACCATGGCCGCGGGCGCGGCGGTCCCCGTGCAGGGAGTGGCGTGGCACGTGATCGGGCGCAAGATGATCGAGAGCGACGCCCGCTTCAACGGCGGCGATTACTACGATCATCCCGAACCGCTGCGCGGGTTGCAGGTTGCGCGAATGGTGGGCCACATGACCTATCTTTCCGCCCAGGCGCTGCAGTCGAAATTCGGCAGGCGCCGGCGCGGCAACACGCGGCAGTTCGAGATCGACTCCTACTTCGAGCATCAGGGACGGAAGTTCGCCGCGCAGTACGACGCCAACTCATATATCCGCGTTCAGGCAGCGATGGATGAGATGGATCTCGAAGAGAAGTACGGTTCGTTACAGGAAGCCTTTGCCAAGTGGCGTGGCCGCACGCTTCTCGTCTCGTTCGACACCGACTGGCTCTTTCCGGTCGGCGACGTCGAGCGCGTCGAGTCAGCGATGGCGGCCAATGGCACCGCTGTCCAACACGAGAGGATCGCATCGACGAACGGCCATGACACCTTCCTCATCGACTACGGCCTGATCACGCCTCCAGTAACCTCGTTCCTGGCGTCACTTCCATGACGCTTCGAACTGGCGGAGGCGCTGTTCCAGCCTCCACTCGATGCGCGCTTTCGTGTTTTTCGCAAGAAACATGGAGCACGTTTCCGATGTCTTCGCTGCGCCGCTGTCTTTTGCACACGGCTCGGCGACTTCGTCGTACTTGTGATTGATCCAGAGCGAGTCACCCTCGGCGAACGAGTACTCGAGGCTGTTGCGCGCCAGCCGCTTGAGCGCTGGGTAGTCGATACCCTGGTCCTGCACGGCGCGCATGTACTGATTCGTCATGTCATCGCGTGAGACGCCCGGATCGTCCGTCGCGAGTGCGACCGGAACCCCCGCTGCGAGGTAAAGATGGAGCGGATGCGCTTTGCCTGAAACACCCAGGATAACGTCGTTGCTGGTGAGGCAGACTTCGACGGCGACATGACGGGTGGCCATGATCGACAGCAGTCCGGCAGCATCGTCTTCGTACGAGACATCGACTCCATGGCCGATCCGCTGCGCGCCGGCGATCACGACCGAGTCGCGAATGTGGTTGCGAAGCCCTTCAGGCGGCACCAGACCCGGCGTGAGCTCGCCCGCGTGCGTCGTGAGGTGAATAGCCGGGTAGAGCTGATGAAAAAACGCGAACATGCGCATCTGTTCGTCGAAGTCGTGCATCGAGATGTAGCTATCCTCGGCCATCACAGGATTGAGCCCGACAACGCGCGAGTCAGCGCTGGCCAGTTCGTAGCCGACAACCATCTCCGCGAAGAGCTGCTGCAGCGGAACGCCACGGTGCAACTCGTACAGATAGCGAACGGTCGACTCGCAACCCGGCAGCGCCTTCGCCGTTCCGCAGTTGAGATTCGTGCGCATGTGCGCCTCGGCGTCGTCGATCACAGCCCGGGCGGCGGCGATGATCGGCGGAATCTGTCCGCTCTGCATGATTGCAGCGCGCGCGTCCGCCATGCTCTGGCCCGGAGTAGTGGCCTTCATCAGGTCGCGTGCTTTGCCGAAGTCGGGCGCGAAGATCGTTTCGACGTAGTCGACGTTCTCGCTGGCCAGGCGCCAGACATCCTCAGTCAGCATCTCCGGAACGTGTGCGCGAGAGACCGGGCTGAACTTGCCGAACGTGTTGAAGAAGTGATCGTGCCCCGACTCGATCCCCGACCGGAATTGCCGCATCGAAAGTGAATCGAGCATCTGTCCGTAGAGCGAGGAGTACGGTGCGAACAGAGTGGCCGCGGGCACGATGGCCGAGGCATGGGCAGGATCAGCAGCGAGTTGGTCGGGCGTAGCGCACTGCGTAATGGTCAGCTTGACGGAATCGACGCAGATCCCGTCCGCGGCCGCGAATCGGAGATACGACTCGGCGTAGATGGAGCCGGAGAGGTGATTGTGCAGGTCGCCCCCTTTGGGCATCGCCTGGAGAACCTGACGCAGGATGACGCGGTCGGAGACCAGCGCTGGTTGCGCCACCGCAGTCGTGGCGATGAAGAAGGACAGCGCGCCGAGGATTCGGCGTGTTCGAGAGGAAAAGCGCGTCATGGAAGGACCTCCGTGAGCGGAGTGTAGCGCGGCAGGACAGCACGTTAATAGGTATCAGTTACGTGCAGAAAATGCTCACGAAATCGCGATCGCGAAATCGCCGTGAATATTAACCGCTAATGTGCGGCTAATGGCGCGCGATAACACACAGCAAATGCGTGTGGATTAAAGCGACTGCTATTCGTTCGCTGCGTTCGGCCTTGCGGCGATCGCCGCCCGATAATCGCACTCGGGGTTGTTGCAATACTCGATGTGGCCCTCGCGCTTCGTTTCCTTCTCGAGGAGATAGGGGGCGGCGCATTTCGGGCAAGGGCGCGGTACCGGGCGATTGTTCAGGGCGAAGTCGCACTTGGGATAGCGTGAGCACGAGAAGAAGATGCCGCGCCGCGAACGGCGCTCGACCAGCTCGCCTTCCTTGCAGGTGGGGCAGGAGACGCCGGTCGGCTTCGGAGGTGTGCCTTTCCCGCCGCCGATCTTGCGGATGGTCTTGCAGTCCGGATAGCCGGAGCAGGAGTAGAACGGGCCGTAACGGCCGCTCTTGAGAACCATCTCCTTGCCGCAGTTCTCGCAAGGCGGCTGCGGCTCGTTCGGGATATTCGCTTTGAGCAAACGCGGGTCTTTGGTGTTCTTGCAGTCCGGATAACCGGTGCAGGCATAGAATTGCCCAAAGCGCGAGCGCTTGAGCTGCATCGGCTTGCCGCACTTGTCGCAGACGATCGCCTCGCCCTCGGGTGTCTCCGCCACATCGCCGCGCGCCGTTTCTTTCGTGTTCTTGCACTCAGGATAGTTCGAGCACGCCAGGAACTCGCCGAAGCGGCCGAACTTGATGGCCATCGGAGAGCCGCATTTCTCGCAGATCTCGTCGGTCTCGACGCCGGTGCGCTTCACCTCGACCATCTCTTTGCCGGCGCGGGCGAGATCCTTGCTGAACTTCAGCGAGAAGTCTCTCATCGCCTCGTGCCACTCGACCTTGCCCTCTTCGATCTCGTCGAGCTTCCCCTCCAGCTCCGCCGTGTAACCTTCGTCGATGATGTCGCCGAAGGAAGCTTTGAGCAGTTTCGTGACGAGCATGCCGAGCTGCGTCGGAAAGAACTTGCCGTCATCCTTGTAGGTGTAGTCGCGCGTCTGGATCGTGGTCATGATCGAGCCGTACGTCGACGGACGGCCGATGCCGTTCTCTTCCAGAGCCTTCACGAGCGTTGCTTCCGTGTAGCGGGCGGGGGGCTGTGTGAAGTTCTGTTTCGTGTCGAGATTCACGAGCGAGAGCACTTCGCCCTCGTTCATCGCCGGGAGCGCTTTGGAGTTCTCCGGCTTCTCGTCGTCGTCATCCGCGCCATCGACCGATGCATCCTGGAAGACGGCCAGGAAGCCGGCAAACTTCTGCACTTCACCGGAAGCGCGGAGCGTGTACGCACCGTTGCGGATATCGACATCGGTGACGTCGAAGAGAGCGGGCTTCATCTGAGAGGCTACGAAGCGGTCCCAGATCAGCTTGTAGAGGTTGTACTCCTCGCGGGTGAGGTGATCCTTGATCGCGTCGGGCTCGTGTTCGAGCGATGTCGGACGGACGGCCTCGTGGGCCTCTTGCGCCTGTGCAGCTTTCTTGACACGATAAACGTTTGGCTTTTCTGGAAGGATATCAGCGCCGTATTTTGTGCCGATATATTGTCTCACTTCCGTGATGGCATCTTCGCTGATGCGGACCGAGTCGGTACGCATGTAGGTGATCAGGCCGACATGCCCGAACGCCCCAAGCTCTTTGCCTTCGTAGAGCTTCTGCGCAATCTGCATCGTGCGCTTCACGGGATATTTGAAGCGGTTGTACGCTGTGCGCTGCAGCGTTGACGTGATGAACGGCGCCGCCGCGGTCTGCTTCTTCTCTTTTCGCGCAATCGCTTCGACTGCAAACGTACCCGACTTCAGAGCTGCTTCGATCTTGCGGGCCTGTTCCTCGTTGTCGACGTCTGCTTTCTTCCCGTCGATCTTCGTCAGCTTGGCGATGAACTGCGGCGGCATGCCGGCGGCCAGTTTCGCCGCGAAGCTCCAATACTCCTCGGGGACGAACGCTTTGATCGACTCTTCGCGGTCGACGATCATCTTTAGTGCAACCGATTGCACGCGGCCGGCAGAAAGTCCGCGCCGCACTTTGTCCCAGAGCAGGGGAGAGAGCTTGTAGCCGACCAGACGGTCGAGGACGCGCCGGGCCTGCTGCGCATTGACCTTGTTCATGTCGATCTCGCCCGGCTGATCGATTGCCTTGCGGACCGCGTTCTTCGTGATTTCGTGGAAAAGGATGCGGCGAACTTTCGTGGCATCGCCGCCGAGTAGCTTCATCACGTGCCAGCCGATCGCCTCTCCCTCGCGATCAGGGTCCGACGCGATGAAGACGGTCGTGGCTTTCTTTGCGGCTGCACGCAGCTCGCTGACGACCTTCTCTTTTCCTTCGAGAACTTCGTACGTCGGCTCGAAAGTATCTTCGTCGACACCTAGCTCGCTCTTGGGCAGATCGCGGACGTGACCGACCGAGGCTTTGACGATGTAGTCGCTACCGATGAACTTGTTGATCGTCTTCGCTTTTGCGGGAGACTCGACGATGACGAGGTTTTTGGCCATTGCGGAACGCCCCAAACTTCCACGCCGACGCCGGAATTCCTCGCGCGCGCATCATGCGCACGCGTACGTGAGGCGGCGGAGTGGTCTGAGGCGCGGACGATAGCACCGGAGGTCTGGAAGGCCAAAAACCGCTACGAGACGTGGAGTTTCGGCGCCAAATGGTCGATGTGGCGTGGCCAACTAACGCCGTCGAGCGTATCGGCCTACTCTTCTTCGTCCTCGTCGGCGCCACCGACGGCTTTGTACTTCTTCGTCTTGTTGTAGAGCGTCTTGTACGAGATGCCCAGAATCTCGGCGGTCTTGCGGCGGTCGCCATCGGTCATGTTCAGCGTCTCTTCAATGACGATCCGCTCGACTTCTTCCATCGGCTGGCCCAGGGGAATCATCACGCCTTCCTTAGAACGGCGCTTGCGGGCGCCGAGGAGCTTGTCAGGAAGACATTCGAGGGTCAGGCTGCTGCCGCGAGCCATGATGAAGGCGCGGTTGATCACGTTGCGCAGCTCCCGAACGTTGCCTGGCCACTCGTACTGCTGCAGCGCTTCGATGAAGTCCGTTTCGATCGTCTCCACCTTCTTCTCTTCGGTCTCGTTCAGCTTCTGCAGGAAGAAGTGTGAGAACAGGGGGATGTCTTCGAGGCGCTCGCGAAGCGGCGGCACTTCGATGGGGAAGACGTTGAGGCGGTAGTAAAGATCCTCGCGCATCTTGCCGTCGATGATCGCCTTTTGCGGATCGCGGTTGGATGCGGCGATGACGCGCGCCTCGATGTAAATCTCTTCGTTGCCGCCGACGCGCCGGAACTTTCCTTCCTCGAGCACGCGCAGGAGCTTCACCTGCAGCTCGATCGGCATCTCGGTGATCTCGTCGAGAAAGACCGTGCCGCCTTTGGCGACCTCGAAGTAGCCTTCGCGCCGCTTGATCGCGTTCGTGAATGCGCCTTTTTCGTGACCGAAGATCTCGGACTCGATGAGCGTCGGCGAGATGGCGCCGCAGTTGAAGGCGATGAACGGCTTGAGCCGCCGGCGCGAGAGAGAGTGAATCGTGTTGGCAACGACTTCCTTGCCCGAGCCAGACTCGCCGACGATGAAGACGTTCGCGTCGGTGTTCGCCACCATCTCGATCTCTTCGAAGAGCTTCTGCATCCTCGGCGACTTGCCGACGAGATGTCCCAGCGCTCCCATCTTCTGGAGCTGACGACGAAGCTCGAGGATCTCCTGCTTCATCTGCTGCTTGTCTTCGACGGTCTTGAGGATGACCTGCAAGCGCGGGAGGTCGACCGGCTTCGTGACGTAGTCTTCGGCGCCCACCTTGAGCGCTTTGACCGCGGAATCGACGGTGGCGTGGCCCGTGAGGATGACGACAGAGACGTCGGGATAGGTTTCTTTGATCCGGTGCAGAAGGTCGAGACCGGAGCCGTCGGGGAGTTTCAGGTCAACGATCGCGACGTCGGGGACCATCTTCGAAATGGAGCTCCAGCCGGCTTTGACAGTGTCGGCGACCTCCGCCTCGTAACCCCAGTCTTCGACCACGTCGGCCATTCCGGCACTCGTGGCGCGATCATCATCAACGATCAATACTTTTTTCATGGTTTACCCGGGAAGGACAGACGGATCACGACCTTATCACGTTCCTCGGCAGCGTTCAGCTCACCGCCGTAGGTCTCCACGATGAGTCTGGCAGATGCCAGCGAGAGATCGGGGTTACCGAGCGCGTCGGTGTAGTAGAACTTGAAGATCTTCGTCATTTCGAAGTCCTCGGCTGCCGGATTTCCGAAAATGGCGAGAGAGAACGATTCTGCACTCTTCTCGACCGATGCCTGCCGGTCCTCTCGACGAAAGACCCGCTCGGCTCCCTCAAAAAACAACGTGAAGGCTTGTCGAATTCTGGATTCATGACCAGATAGAGGAAACGGCCCATCGACGGCAGCCAGCTCAATTGACGCGTCCGCCGCCGCCTCGGCGCAAAGCGCGCAGAGATCGAGCGTCGTCAGCTCCTCGTCGCTTTTCGGAGGAGTGGAAAGGACGAAGAAGGCGTCGAAGATTCGCGCCATGCGGCGGAGTTCCAGTTCGATCGATCGAGCGTACGCGTTGACCTTCTCGTCGTCGCCTCCCGCAAGCTTCGAGACGCGCATGCGGAGCAACTCGAGGTTGAGCACGGCGACGTTCAACGGCGTCTTGAGATCGTGCGCCGTGTCGCTGCTACGTCGAAAGTTCGTTTTGGCGAAGCTCTCGAGCCAGGAGTCCATGTCAGTGGGGTTCGCGGCCAATCCCGATCATCGCGATCGATTCTTCAAGACGAGCCTCGACGAGCTGGAATTCCGGATCGTGGGACGAAAGGTACTGCAGTTCCTTTTCCGCCGCCGCGCGCTCGGCCTCGGCTGCCGCGGGATCGATTTCCGAGGCGAGAATGCCACGTTCCGCCAGCACAATGACGCGGGCAGGCAACACCTCGGCGAAGCCCCACGAAAGCACCATCCGGTGGAACACGGTTCCGGTGCGATAACGCATCTCACCGATCTTCAGCGTCGTCAGCAGCGGCGTATGCCCGGGCAGCACGCCGATCTCACCGTCGCTCGCCGGCAGCACGACTTCATCGACGTCGACTTCGACGATCTTCCGTTCGCGCGTGACGACGGTGAGAGTGAGCTTGGTTGGGAGCGCGTCTGCCATTCGATTCCTTTACGCCGCTTCCTTCTTCATCTGTTCGGCGCGCTCGAGCACCTGCTCGATCGTTCCCATGAGCAGGAAGGCCTGCTCCGGAATGTCGTCGTGCTTGCCCTCGACGATCTCGCGGAAGCCTTTGATCGTGTCGGCGATCTTGACGTACTGCCCCTTGATGCCGGTGAACTGCTCGGCAACGTGGAAGGGCTGCGAGAGGAAGCGCTGAATCTTGCGGGCCCGGTTGACGATGACGCGATCCTCTTCCGACAACTCGTCGATACCCATGATGGCGATGATGTCCTGCAGATCCTTGTACTTCTGCAGCACGGCCTGGACGGCGCGGGCGGTGTTGTAGTGCTCGTCGCCGAGGATGCGCGGGTCGAGAATTTTGGAGGTCGAGGCAAGCGGATCGACGGCCGGGTAGATACCAAGCTCGGCGATCTGGCGCGAGAGAACCGACGTCGCGTCGAGGTGAGCGAAGGCCGTTGCCGGTGCGGGATCGGTGAGATCGTCCGCGGGAACGTAGATCGCCTGGACCGAAGTGATCGAGCCACGCTTGGTGGATGTGATGCGCTCCTGCAACTCGCCCATTTCAGTCGCCAGATTCGGCTGATAGCCGACCGCGCTGGGCATGCGGCCGAGGAGGGCCGAAACTTCTGATCCTGCCTGGGTGAAGCGGAAGATATTGTCGATAAACAGGAGCACGTCCTGCCCTTCGGCATCGCGGAAGTGCTCGGCGACCGTCAGGCCGGTGAGACCGACGCGGAGGCGCGCTCCCG